>JAQYWP010001025.1:2160-3497 GCA_029379285.1 Rhizonema sp. PD38 | reverse complement strand
TATTTATAGAGTAGATAATCTCAAAGATATCAATCAAATTCGCACGGAATGCGCTGAATTGGATTTAGTCTTTGAAAATTCTGCCGATTACCCGACATATAAAGAGATAAAAGAACAAATCCAACTTTTGACAGATGACTTAGAAAGATTGGAAAATTTAGAAATCCGCTGTCAGCAATGTGATGATATTGCCTGTTGTCAGGCGGCGTTGGCAATGATTGGCAGTGAAAGGGGAATTTTGCATGATAGCAATCGCTTTAGTACTAAACTATCAAATTTGTCAGATAATATACATGAAAAAAATAAACAATATACCACAGAACTAAAAGAATTTGAGTGTCTAGAAGACGTAAATACAGTAAAAGAGGCCCAAAAACTCCAAGAAGAGTTACTGAAAAAGTCATCGCGGTACTTAAATTCTGATGCAGAAGCACAGTTCAATACTATTAGTTCAGAACTAAAACTGCTGATTGAGCTATTACAACTGTTTGAATTAGTGAATGTAAATACTTTAGAATCTTGTCAAGCTCAGTTAGAGAGACTACGGCAGTGGGAAAATGACTCTCAAGATTTGACAACCAAATTACGCGATCGCCTTGATTCCTTTTCCGCAAAATTAGAACACAAACAAGCAGAAATCTTACAGCAGCAACAAGCTACTGCCCAAAGGTGGCTACAAGATTTAGAAATAGAAAGTGCAAAAATCAATCAATTACTTGATGATACGGAAAAACTTGAAGCAGCAAGCGACCTTATAGAACAAATTGAAACACAAAAATCGCAATACATTAACTTCTTGACTTCTCAACGACTGGAGTTGTTAGAAAATATTCAACGTCAATGCATTGAGGAACAGGAGAAAAACACAGCCAATAAAATTGTGGTGCTATTCCGTTCGCTTCCTCAGCAACGAAGATCTAACCTGTACGAGAGGTTAGCACAATACCTTAGAGAAGATACGGAGGATGAAAATGGCTAAACAAAGCTTTGGTCTGTTTGATCCTCCACCACAAACTAGCAGTAGCCAGTCAAACCAAGATAAACTTATTGTACTTGACCCTACGGAGTTATATGATATCCCCTCAGACTATATCCCTATTACAACCGATGTGGAGTGGATCAAGTTTTTTGGTGTGAGTTCCTCACCTTGTTGGGTTAAAGGTGAACGACTGTGTAAATGGGCAGAAGCATGGTTGCGGGCATGGAACAAAATGGATACGAACATTGAAATTAAACAAGATCCATCCCTCAAATTAGCCGCTTTGTTTGCTCCCCTACCTTTACCACAGGAATGGACTGATAAAAAACAGCTACTAAATCTTGCAACTAGACTTGAG
>JAQYWP010001025.1:0-2150 GCA_029379285.1 Rhizonema sp. PD38 | reverse complement strand
CCCCAAGACAACCCAATCGCCTACTTGCTAGCAGATATCACCGATAGCGATCGCCTGCTCTGGCAAAGCCAAGAACCTTCGATTCAACATCTCGCCGCATGGCTAGCAATTCAAGTGCCACAAGAGTGTAAACCCCTAGAACAAGTTTGGCAGCACCAGTTTCAAGAGGGTGAGTTAGTTAATTATTACCAAACTGAGGATAAATTGTTGCTTTTGCGGCGTTGGTTGGGTATAGCCCAACCCATACTCACTGACTTGGGCGAGTATGTGTTGCCAGTTCCTGATTTTCTCACAGAAGAGTTTGACAAATTCTGGTCTGAACAAATTTACCGTAGCGAAGGTAAAGTTCTTGATCAAGTCATACTCTATAAAGTCGCAGGCATGGAACGGATTGCCAATTGCGCCTATAATGTTTTCACGAATCGACCGAAATGGATGATTAAGGACAGGAAAACTAAAGTTGCTGCATTTCTCACCCATTTACAGAAGCAAGAACTGAGCGATCGCCAATCTCCACCCGAACCTCAACCTCTGGATCTAAATGCTAGTCCCAACGAATCACTAACCTGGGTAATTAAAAACTACCTACCTTTCCGTAGTTGGGAAATTATCAACCAAACTCCTCTTGAGCAAAAAATCAGTGAGCTTTTGGCTGATAGCTTTGTTGAGTGGATGCTATTACACTACCCAGCAATGAAGGTAGACTCAGTAGAAAATTCTTTTCTCAATTACAGCGTAGCATCAAAAGTGGGAAATCTTTGTCAATGGGGTCCGGTTCTTTGGGTTGTGGTCGATGGATTAGGCTGGTTAGATCATATAGAACTCTTGGCTTTTCTCACCAAAAATAATCAACTCGCTGTTGAAATGGACATCGCACCTCGATTTAGTATTCTACCTACTAAAACAGAGTATGCAAAGTGGAGCCTGTACACGCAACTTTTGCCTAGTGATTCTTCTTGGGTTGCTGATGCAGGCAAAGTTTTCTCAAAAATGGGTATGGGAAAGCGTTATACAGATAATCGGATAGCGGAACTGCGACAAGATTTAGGGGAGGGTAAACTCAATCTCTACTGCTGGGATACAGAACAGTTTGACAAACTACATCATACCGAAAGAGATTGGCAGCATCTTTATAAAGTTAAACGTCCCAATACCTTAGAAGGCATTGCTAGAGAAATTCAGTCTTTCGTAGAAGAGTACCCTAACCCGGAGCTTCTGAGGGTGGCGATCGCTAGCGATCATGGGCAAATCATGGGTACATCACAACAAATCACCCACTGTCCTCCAGAACTAGAACCTCAGGGAAGAATAGCTATTGGCAAAACTGACGATGCTCAGTTTGTGGTATTAGAGCGAGAGCGCTACGGTCTTCCTCATGATATCAGCATTGTCAGAAGCTCTGCAAGTTTGAGTTCGTTCAGCTACACTAACAAGAAAAAAATTATCGGTTCTCACGGAGGACTTTTTCCAGAAGAAGTAGTGGTGGGTGTATCCGTTTTGCGGAAATCTATCCAACGCCTTCCTGTAATTATCTTTTGCAGGGGTGAAAGTCAACCCAGACAGTCTGGAGAAATAGAGATAACTATCGATAATCCTAACTCAGTATCCCTGACGAACCTTTGCCTGTACATTCAGGAATTACCATCTTTTCGATTTGGAAAACCTTTAGAAAAGCAAATTCCCGCTAATCAACAGGTAAGATTCAAACTCACAATACTCGAAGTACCGGAATTGCCTCCTGATGAGGGCGATCGCCTATTATTATCCGGTAAATTAACCTTCCAATTCGCCAATGCTGAAGTCGGAAGCACAAACCTCGCTCCTGACTCAATAATCACCATCAACGACATGTTCTGTAGTGGGTTTAATATCGATGAGTTCATGTGATCCAGCCGCTTACAACAACGATCTAGTTCGTCATGTCTTTGGCAATCTCTGTATTGATAAAACCAGACTGCCATCAAGTGGACTCATATCATGTCCGGGAACACACCCATAGTAAAATGAATAAGTATGCCTTCTGTCGCAAACATCTACTGTACCAATGCCAAAACGTATTAGCATAGAGCCACATTTATCATTAACCGAGTTAGAGCAGCGTTACCGTCAGGCAAAAGATCCTGTGGAGAGAAGCCACTACCAAATTATTT
>JAQYWP010001024.1 GCA_029379285.1 Rhizonema sp. PD38 | reverse complement strand
CCAAATTACACCCCCTACAGCTACAGTACCGATAAAAATTAGCCCAACCGGGGTGGTGACCAAAGGCAATGCCAGTACTGGCACAGGTTGAGCAATAGTAGGTTTTACTATACTACAGCAGAGAACAACAGCAAGAGTGATGCAAATTGTTTTTTTGTTAAACATGTGTGTCTTTCCTTGGCGACATGTTACAGGTTAGAATTGTTACCCCACGCTCATTGAAAGCTTCTGTTCAGCCTGCTGTTGTACATGCTCCATCCACAACTTTAGAGCATCGACTTCGGTGTATCCCTCTTGAATGATTGCGGGGATATGCTTTCTGAAACTATTCTCGGCATGATTATGTTGTACCCCCTGTTTTACAGCCCACTGCACCGCCATCCACTGCACCAGTTCATCCACTTGAATCGTCTCTAACTCAGCAGGAGAATTAACCAACATCTCAGTTTTCAGCCACTCCAGAACTGCCTTACCGTCGATCCCCAACAGTGTACGAATCTTCTTGACACGCTCGTTATGAGGATTTACTGTGGTAGGTTGTGGTGTCGTTTCTTGGGGAGATTCCACAACTGTTGCCTGTACCGAAACTGGCTCAGAAACCGACTTAACTAAATTTCCTTCTTCATCAGTTGCTTCATCCAGCTCGTCTGGAGTGTACACAACAGTGCCAGTGAAAATATCAGGACAATACCACCTCACGCCATTACTCATAGCACGGGCAAACATCATGTTTCTGGGAAATTTCTTCCAAGTGTGGGCGTTCTTACCGTCTAACGCACCTGCAGCTATTGTGTCCTGTTTTGTAAAACTGCTTTCTCCAATCATCTCACCGTTTTCGGAAAAAGCTATGGTACAACCATTATTGTCAAGTTGTGTCACACGGTAGTTGTACTTACCACTACGTTTAACTGCAGCAGCCATCAAATGCGCTCCCAGAGTCGGCTTACCGTTGATAATGTGAATGCCACACATACTCGCAATTGTGGGAAAGCCCAACTCTAAACCCGCCAGCACTTTCACTCCACACTGGGCGGCTTCCTTACTGTCAGAAAAATATCCGCTTTTAGCAAGCATGGCTGAAAGGCGGGAGAGGTCATCAATGGTGCGGATTGAGATCGGGACCGAAACCTTTTGTGGTGTAATATCGCTCATATTATAGTTACGTGTTGAATGAAGAATCAAAAATTGGGGACTCGTTAATAGTCCCCAAGAGTTTTTATGCAGCTAAAAAGCAGTCAGATTGTGGGTTGTACTGTTTTAGTAGCTCCCATTCAACACTCGTCAGTTGGTCAAAGGGCAAGTCAAGCAATTCTTCAGGTGATCTAGTTTTTAATTTAGGCAACGTCCCTCGTTTGTAATGCCACTGAACGTAGTGAGCGCATTTTGCCCAAGTATCGGCACGATGTACCTCTACTTCAGCCACCATGACAACCCAAGGCTGAGTCACAAAATCGCCACAATCATAAGTGATAGTGGCGATGGTTTGACCACTGGCAAATGCTTCGTAGTTGTAAAAGCCGTTAAGGTCGATGAATTGGACTTCTGGCTCAGGGGCTATCTCTTGGGCAAGGCTCACAATGTGTGCGTTCAACTCGGCTTGCGCGATAGTTTGCTCGTCAGCGCTGACGAGATGAGAATGTTGTTGTAGCATAAGTTAAGAAATCTGTTCAAGAGAGTTTTCACAAAAGGCGGCGCTAAGTTTTCCAGACAGGGCGTCGCTTTTTGTCTTCTCTATAAATATAGCAAGCTCGCTATAATTTAGTCAAGCTTGACAATAAATATGTTTACTCGCTATATAATAGAGGATGACATCTAAGTACGAAGCGAGCTGACTACTAAAGCATTAAGGAGGAAACTATGAGAGTAAGCAAAACAATTAAAGACTCTCAAAAAATGATTCGTTGGCGACTTAGGATACTAATGGCAGAAAAAAAGATTACCAATAAGGAGCTAGCCCAGCTTTCTGGCATTCATCCGACTTCTATTTCCAAGCTGAAAAATGCTGATGAGATTGAGCAGATTAGCGGCAGAGTGCTAAACAGTTTATGCAATGGTTTGACAAAGGCATATCAGGCTAAAGGAGATAATCGGATCATCATGCCTGGAGATCTATTTGATTACACCTTTGATAGTGATGGTGACCCGATCACTGCGGGTACTTCTCATCCGGCAACACAAGTGATCAATAACAATCACTTGCCCAGTTCTACCAAAACAGACAATTCTTCTAGTGAGGTGATTTGGCTAAGACCCAATCTGGAGGCAGTTTAGCACATACTCTATCTATTTTTTGTGTTGAACAAAAATTGGAGACGAAAATCCCCTGCTACAAGTTTCTAGGCTGTCGGCAAGGGTGTTACATCTAATTAAAATGAAAGATTTAATCATACCAAATTCCCCTATACAAGTTATAGGGGTAAATCCTCCATGTCTATGTAAACGTTTCTGTAGTAAGCAAAAACGCCGCAAGCGCCCACACCTGATAGCTAAATATGGGATGCAATGCTTTTGGTGCAGCACTGCGCTTACCCCCGAAACTTTAACAATCGATCACTATATCCCCTTGTCACGAGGCGGCACTAACAAAATCAAGAATCTACGCCTCTCCTGCCATGCCTGTAACAACGCACGGGGTAACGCATTACCAGGGGAGCTTGAGCCATGAACACAATTGCAATGGCAGAGTTTGACAAGAATTCCCCAAAAGGTGTCACCCTAGAATGGATACAGAGCTTGTCGCCAGAACTGAAAGACGCAGCACTCTTCAGGTTTTGTAAGACAGCCGAATCCAAACCAACACTGGTTGAATCATTTACTTTAACCCAAGTGATTTACCGCACAATTTCCGGAGGAAACTTCACCGAGTCAGCTGACAATGTAGCCCAGAGAACCGGGTGCGACCGAAAAACAATACTCAAAGGATTGTCTATTGCTAAGGAACAGAATATCATTGGGGAAAACAAGCGACCAGGCACTAGTAGCGAGTACTGGTTTAAACCAGTCGAGGAGTGGCTTCCAGCTCCGGTAGTCCGTATTAAGGACATCCGTACTAAAAAGATAATTGAGTTTCCTTTAATACAAAGTACTGAGGAAGTAGAAATTGAACAGCAACTAGCTAGCAATCGTGAGGTAGTCCGTAGTAAGGACGACCATGAGACGGACCCTAACAATGTTGTTGTGAATAAATTAATTAAAGAACAACAAGTTGTAGTCCGTATCGAGGACACCCCCACGATCTGGCGTAGCTTACCTGATGGAAACCGTTACGCTCAGATACCTCCAATCCATGATCAGGAAGTTGGTGTAGAAATTCAGAGGCAGATGGAATCAGAGGGATTGACTGCGACTAAAGTTGTGGGGCGTGCGATCGCTCTCAGCAAAATCCCTTTACTCGTTTTAAAGGCACTAGCAGGCGTTGGCAGTCGGTTACTAGACGCCTGTTTGAAAACTGAATCTGAGCTTCTTAAAGACGACGGTAAACCCAATTCAGAAGATGCT
>JAQYWP010001023.1 GCA_029379285.1 Rhizonema sp. PD38 | reverse complement strand
AAACGAGCCTGTGAGAGTACTCTCACAGGCAGATTTCGCGTCCCCAGAGCTTCGCGCCCTGACGGGCACCCTTCTCCCAAGTTTAGGAGAGGGGCTTTCTCTTAAGGGCGAGAGTGTATGGGATTTGACTGAGAACGGCTATAAACTCTAAGGGCGAACAGCCGTTCTCATTTTAGAGAATTGGTTTTACTCCCAATAAACCACCATAACTCTAATCCTATCAATGCCAAGCCACCCGCAGTTACACCAACTTTTAACCCCAAAGGTTGCTCGATTTGACGGAATTGAGTGGTTTGCTGTGACGGGGATGCTGGCATTTGTGCTGCTGCGCCTCCGGAAAGTAAGAGCAAAAATCCCAAACCAGCGATATTGCCAAAAACCGTTTTTGTCCTAAACATTTTATATTGATTAATGCGTGGTCTTCAAACGGACATTGGGTCAGATCTACCAATACCAAGTTCAAGAAGTTTGGCTTTGACATCTGACCACTCAGCACCACAGTAATAATATTTCTTATCAAGGATATCAGCAATATAAAAACCCTGCTTACCCCCGTTTATTCGTCTCAGTTAGCTTGCTACTTCTTTGATGGTGATGCCAAAGACAGCAAATAAATCCTTTTGTGCAAGGATTGGGACATTAAACAAGTTTACAAATACATCGCCTTTAGTAAAATGCCAAGTATCCAACCGACGTACAACTAGCCGATAATTAACTGGATAAACGATTGTGTTTGACGTTGACATAGTATATACATTCAGATTGTCATTAATCCTGATGATAGAGCCGCTTTTGATGCTTGGTGTGCCGCTAATTATACAACTATGAGTGAAGTGATCCGTCAAAAAATAGCTTCCTACATTGCAGAGGGTAAGAAGCTTTTGCCGGAGCTTTAGCTAGATATTGTTATTACACGATCGCTTTGGATTGAAAATTCCGTAAGCGCAGGGCGTTAGTCACTACGGAGACAGAACTAAACGCCATTGCTCCTCCAGCAATCATTGGGTTGAGTAACCAGCCGAAGATGGGAAATAAAATTCCAGCAGCAAGGGGAATCCCGGCGATGTTGTAAACAAAGGCAAAGAAGAGATTTTGGCGGATGTTGCGGATGGTGGCACGACTCAATTGAATCGCTGTCGCAATGCCTTGCAAATCTCCAGAAATTAAAGTGATATCACTAGCGGCGATCGCCACATCTGTTCCAGTACCAATAGCAATCCCCACATCTGCTTGAGCCAAAGCGGGTGCATCGTTGATGCCATCACCTACCATTGCGACAACGGATTTTTGATTGCGAGTTCTTCGCGTTTGTTGTTGCAAAGATTGAATAACTGCCGCTTTTTGATCGGGGCGAACTTCGGCAAAAACTTTTGTAATCCCAACAACAGAGGAGATCGCTTCGGCTGTTGGGCGATTATCTCCAGTGAGCATAATAACTTCTAAGCCAAGCTTTTGCAATCCTCTAACTGCTGCAATTGAGGATGGTTTGAGAGCATCAGCAATACCCATCAATCCTTGAATTTCTCCATCTACAGCTATCCAAACAACAGTTTTCCCTTGCTCTTCCCAAGCATTTTTCTGTTCTTGAAGATTGTTGGTGTTGATTCCCAATTCCTCCATCCAACGCTGAGTACCGATTTGGATTGAGCTATCGCTAACCGTACCTTGTACACCACTCCCAGCAACCGCCTCAAAGTTCTGCGCTGACAGCAATTCCACCTGTTGCTGCTGAGTATAGTTTACGACTGCATGAGCAAGAGGATGTTCAGAGTTCCGTTCCACAGTAGCAGCTAACTGTAAGAGTTTTAGCTCATTGCCATTTGCGGTTCCATTGACAGTAACAAGGTCAGTCACAGTAGGTTTACCCACAGTGAGTGTTCCCGTTTTATCCAGTACGATGATCTCAATTTTGTGAGCGAGTTCTAAACTTTCTGCTCCTTTGATTAAGATACCATTTTCAGCCCCTTTACCTGTACCAACCATGACAGAAGTTGGGGTGGCTAAACCCAACGCGCAGGGACAAGCAATAATCAGCACTCCTACCGTCGTCACTAAGGCAAGGCTGGGGTTACCCATGATATCAAACCAAACAATGAAGGTGGTGATTGCGATCGCCAGCACAACTGGCACAAACCACCCCGTCACCCGATCTGCCAATCGTTGAATTGGCGCTTTGGAACCTTGGGCTTGTTGCACAAGTTGGACAATTTGGGCTAAAACAGTATCTTTCCCGACTCGTGTCGCCCGAAACTTAAATGCACCTGCCCCATTAATCGTCGCTCCAATAACCTCATCTCCTGGCTGCTTTTTGACAGGCAAACTTTCACCCGTAACCATCGCTTCATCTATAGTTGAAGCGCCTTCTATCACTTCTCCATCCACCGGAATTTTTTCACCGGGGCGCACCAAAATCACATCGTCTACTTGAACTTCGAGTATAGGAACATCAATTTCTCGTCCATTGCGAATAACTCTAGCATCTCTAGCTTGCAAACCAATGAGTTGGCGAATGGCAAGGGAAGTTTGACTTCTAGCCCGATGTTCAAATAACCTTCCAAGTAAAATTAAGGTGATGACGACTGCTGCCGATTCGTAGTAAACTTCAGGCATCAAGCCTTCTTTGACAAAGAAATTGGGAAAAACAGTGGCAAATACTGAGTAAAAATACGCTGCACTTGTACCTAAAGCAATCAGCGTATCCATTGTTGCCGTATGACGTTTCAACGCTTTCCAGAAGTTGATATAAAACCTGTAACCACACCAGAATTGGACAGGTGCACTCAGCACTAACTGGAACCAAGGGTTATGTAGCCATGCCGGAATCCAGGGCAAATTTATTCCCAGCATTGCAGGTAGCGACCCCCCGATGAGGACTATACTGATGACTGCTCCGACAACTACCTTACGTATCAGGCTTCGTGTTTCTGCCAGACGCTCAGCTTTTTCGGCATCATCAGCGCCTGTAATCATTTCCTGTTCTTGAAGCGAGTAGGCTGAGTACCCCGCAGCCTCCACAGCGTTTTGAATTTTCTCCAGATTAGTTTTCTTAGGATTGTACTTTACTGTCGCTTGCTCTGCACCGAAGTTAACATTCGCTTCATCCACCCCTGGTACGGAGCTAATTGCTTGTTCGACGTTACGAGCGCAAGAAGCACAACTCATGCCTCGTAGTTTAAATGTGAGGGTTTCCATAATAATAAACTTTGAATCAAAACGCTTTCTTTGAGTAGTTCGTAATAAGCACTCTTGTACTTAAAAATTCGGATAGAACAACTTACTACAAACGATCAAAGTTTGCCTAGCAGACTAATAGACCATAAAACTATTCTGCACCCTCTAGTTAACTGGAGAGTCAAGAGATAACACAAATTTTATTTTGTGATGTTAGATCTCACATTCCGCACCGTGAACTGTCACACCCCAAGGAAACAGAGATATTTAGTACATAGGGCTTGCTGAAAAAGTCAGTTTAAAGCAATCTGAGGGTTGATTAGTTGCTCA
>JAQYWP010000142.1 GCA_029379285.1 Rhizonema sp. PD38 | reverse complement strand
ATTTACTTAAAAATAAAACCTAGGCTCGTAGTTGCGCTTCAGCGCTCTCATCCAAGCTTCATTACAAGTTTTCAACCCGATATAATATCAATATCCCCGAGTTCTACGAAAAGTCAGGAATCTGAGTCTAACAATGTTTACACGATTAATCTCTAACTGAGTAGTGGCACTCTAGGCTAGATACTTACTAAAAATTTGAAAGCACATGTGGAATACTAGTACCTTATTTGGTAGATTAGTATATCCAATTGACACTCTCCGCTCCTTTAGGAGCGGAGATTCTTAAGACCTTTCGGTCTTAATATCCTGATTGCTCAGGAAGCTTTGCTCAATACGTTTGCCTTTAAACTCCGTATTGATATCTCCTCCTCGGATTTTTCAGCCGTAACTTTCTTCCAGTCCGGAAGTAGGTTTTAATGTAAAGTCTGCCGATAGACTTTACCCCTGTCCTGAAGAATAGGGTTTTCAACAGGCATTCTTATAACTTCTTTGCAGGAGCGTAATTTCTAAAACTAGACAAAGAAAAACTATGAAGACTTTGACACGATTTACAACAATAATTGGTCTGTTATCAACGATACTTGTGGTTTCTCCCTCTTTTGCTGTACCACAACTAACACTACCAAACACTGCACCAAATAAAGTCTTAAAGATACAACGTCAAAGCGGATACTGTCCAAGCACAATCGGTCTTTGGAGTTCTTTACGTCATTACGCAGGAGGTGAAGAACGTACTATTATTGCTAACACCTCGCCGTTTGCCGAAACCGTCCAGTTAGTAACATCAACCAAAATGTTTGTCAAATACAGAGCGCCCTTGAAAAAAACTTATGCGAACTGCGTTGGTGGCGGTATTGATCGCCAACTGAGGTATGGAGTGCGGTTCCAAAAAGGCTATCTTTCATTTCGCCTCTCGCTACCAAAAGATATTTCCAGTAAACCAAGTGCGATCAGCGAGACAGAAATAGTCAGTGATCGCCCTTACGTGCGTTGGGCGATCGCCGACTAAATTGTTGTGCGTTGCAAAATTCGAGTATCTCTCACACACACGCTTGGGACAGCACTCTGTAGTGTAATGCGGCTGGGCTATATTTCTGGATCGACTAAGCGAGTAGTAGGACGGCTCTGATACAAATCTTGAACGACTTGCACAGTAGAAACCACAGCTACTAAGCCGATGACAACAACTGGTAACAAACCTTTACCAAAAAAGGCAATCAAAAGCAAAATTGGTACTGCTCCAATACGAAACTTAGCACGGCTTTTACAATAGCGGATGACTCCAAGGCGGTGGAGAATACCTAAAGTGAGGTAGCATAAAGCAACAGAGCTACAGAGCAACCATCGCACTGCATCAGGTAATGCTAATGGTGTTTCGCTCAACAGTACGAGTTCCACAGCCACTCCAGTAGCTGCAAATCCCATCACCAAGGGTAGATGGGCCAAATATTGAAAATAGTTGTCCGTCCTTCTGTACGTGCCCTTTGAATAGGTGTGCCACCAAGGTTGTCAAAATAAACCCACCATAAGCTAAAAGCGATACTTAAACCGAATACGGCGGAAATCACGGTTAAAACATCCCATGAATGCTCGGAAACACTATTAACCACGGCGATCACTGCTTCACCTAACACAATCATGGTAAATAGCCCGAAACGCTCTGGCAAGTGGGAGGAGTGAAGAGGAATTTCCAATAGCAACTTACGTGCTAAGAGGGGTGTGGTAAAGTCAATGAAAAGCCCCAAAGACCAAAGTACATTTCGCCAAAAAATGGGTACAAATGCTGATATAGCCCAAAGAGTGGCGGCGATAGCAAAACCAATAGCATAACGAGTTGTTAACGGACGTGCTGTAGGAATATGCCATCCTGCACGAATGTATTCAACTACAAGTACAGCGCGCCCAAGAGCGTAGGAAAGAGAAAAACCAGTGCTACTGTTGCCCAAACCATGATGGACGTTGACAGCTAATGCAGCAATAGCAAGCATCTGCACGGCAGTTAGCAGCCGATGTCCCACGTCATCGCTGTCAAAGCGGTTAGCATAGAATGTCGTGCCAATCCATGACCACCATACGGGTATAAAAAGAGCTACAAAGCCGAACACGCCTGATAGCGACACATCCGAGTGAAGATAGTGAGCAAGTTGAGAGACTGCAACCACAAATACTAAATCGTAAAAAAGTTCCAGCCACGTGGCACGTCTTTCTTCTTCACTATCTTCACCAATACGTAAACGTGGTGGTTCTAAAAAACTCGACATATTGGTAATTGGTAACTGCTCTTATCACTATTAGCCAGACACAATAATTGCCCACAGACTTGCTCCCAGCCCAATAGCTGCTAGGTGTTGCCAAAAAAGCGATCGCATTGGTTGACGAGCAATTTTTTGTGTTAATACCATTGTTAACAGCACTGAGAAAATGAGGGTAGCACCTTGCAAAAAGTCTATTACGGCGGGATGAGCTACCAAAACAGGTAACTGCTCGCCAGACAAACCAAAGGTAGCAAAAGTTACTGGCAGAATGCGTCCTCCTTCTTCTAATCCCAAACGCAGGTAGTGAGCCAAGTTAGCTCCCAAAACCAATGGTAAGTATCCATAGGCAAGCTCGACAAATGGTCCTGGCTTATGACAATTTTGGATTTTCACTTTACGATTTTGGATTGAAATTTGCTCTTTTGGAGTAGATTCTTTTGAATTTGACGATCCCTGTAAAAATTCAAAATTCAAAATCCAAAATCTCAAATACGAAAAGCCGTATGCTGCAATCGGAATAGCTACCGGAATCGTCAATGCCAACAGCGATAAGCCCAAATGTTGCCAAAATTGTGTTAAATCGAGTTGTAATCCCAACCAAGATTGTAACTGTGGTAAACGATGGAGATACACTCCCCCCAAAAGTAAAAACAACAGTGCAACCTCGTAGCGGTGAGGGACATGAGTTGTCCACAGTTCAATTCCAGGGGGACGTAAATTAAACTCAACGGAACGGTGGGGACAGGCTTTGAGACAAGTCATACACAGCACACAGTCTTTGTTATCTTCTAACTGTGCTGGGTGAGAGTACAACGGACATCCAAGAGTTTCCATCCCCTCGCCTTTTTGAGGTCCACCCTTATAGCATTGATACGTGGTGCAAGTGGCAGAACAAATACCTTGTTGTGCCCGTAATTCTGTCATGGACAGTTTAGCAAACAAACCATTCATTCCGCCGATGGGGCAGAGATAGCGACACCAAAACCGCCGTTCAAAAATGGCGGAGAAAATCATTGCTCCAGCAGTAATTAACAGCAGCAAACTACCAGAGAGGTAAGCTGTATTTTCTAAATCCCAAAGTTCCTCCCACAAGAAAATCAGACTGAACAGTCCAAAGAGAAACCACCCACCCCATTTCTCTGCTTGGTGTCTCGGCCAGCGTTTGAGTTGTCGGGGAAATAACCATAAAGACAACTTTTGTGTAACTTCCCCATAAATCATGAAAGGACATACAGCGCACCAGATTCGACCTAAAAAGGGAAATGCCAGCAGGAAGACAGGCCACCACCAAGCCCAGAAAAGATTTAAAGCAAAGTTGCGATCGCGCGTCTGGGGACCAAAAAACAGGACTCCAACAAGAATGGCAAAAGCAGTCAAACTAAAGCCATAGTTGATCCGCTCAGGCCACCAAGGACTGCGTAGAAATTGCCGCAAATTAGGATAGGCATTTAAAAGATTGACGCGAAATTGCTTTTTCTTAGTTTCGGCTGACCAAAAAATTTCTTCTGTTAACTCTTTTGCATCTCCCGCTTGGACAATTGCCCGTTCCACTAAATTTTGCAACTCTCTGAGGTTGCCAGGAAAATCATACGACTGCAAGCGGCGCAAAGCTTCTGATGTGACTTTAGGTTTAGTAACACCTCTTGATCTAGTGTATAGGCTAATGTAATATTCCAACTGCGCTTTAATATCGGCTTTTCGCACCCGTAAAGGTGGCACTTTGATGATCTGCCCAACGGCATGATCAACTGGCGGTAAAGTTTTTTCTGATACTATTAAAATTCGGGCTTTACTGACCCGTGGTTCGGCGGTTGATTCTTCCGAACGATTGCTGGGGGTATATGTGTTCTTTTCTATTAACTCAGCTAACGCGGGTAACAATTCTGGTGGTGTTTCTTGAATATTGTTCAGAACTAAGGTGCCATCCCCCAGCCATTCCAGCAGTCCTGATTTACCTCCAAGCCGACCAAACAAATCTGCACCACTTGTCTGAAGAATACCACAGTTCACTTTGATAATCGGCTCTCTTCGATAAGCGGAACCATAGTGGATTAAGGCAGCGATATTATCTTTTTCTAAGCCCGGTTCCCCGAAAATGAGTACTGAGTTCCTTTCGCTCGCCGCTTTTCTAATTTCTTCTCGCAAACGCACGGCATAGCGACTTGTACCGACGATTCCGCGTTGTGCTTTAGTGATTAAGTAAGGTCTTAAGGCTGTGGAACGTTCTTGTTCGTAGGTGAAAGCAGATGAGAGTTGAGCTAATTCTTGAGCCATTTGACGAGAGACAGCCTGAGCAATTTCCGGGAATTGAGTACCTAATTCCCGAAATTGAATTGTAGGTACAACCCAAAACTCGCATTCTGTCACAGTTGTAATTGTCCGTTGAGCCAATTCATCCAATAGCAATTCTTGTAAGTTAATTACTGCTCCCGGAAGGAAACCTACAGCCAAGGCTGGATTATTTTGATTGCTCTCACTTTCAAGTTGACCATGTTGCAGAATATACAGTGCCTCAGGCGATGAGCCTTCAGTAACGAGATGGTGATTTGCTGACACCACCTGTTCTTCAATGACTTGGGCGATCGCACTCAATGCTGTAGGTGATAAAATTCCTAAAGCCGTGCGTTCTTGTAGCCATATCACTTTTTCTTCTAATGTCATGGTAATTTCTCTCCATGCAGCTTGTTATTAAAGGAATTATCGCTCTCAAGCCAAAGTAAATTTGTCATGAGTTGGATTGTGCACGAATCATTTCTTTCCGATTACCAGCACGCATCTATATAACTAGGACTTACACATTGTTAGCTTTCTGTCAATGTGTAAGTCCTACTACACACAAAAGAGTTAATTAACACTCGGAAATTTTTTAGATCACTTAGTGTCTGCTGAATTTGTAGTTTCACTGGTCATCTGTGTACGCAGTTGGGCAACTTGAGAGATGATCATTTTCTCTAACCCTCCCAATTCCATTGTATCCATCCACCGGATTGAAGAAGAGAGGAACAGTTCTTTGAGGTATGCGAATGAGAAGCCATCAGTGAGTTCGCTAATCTGAGTCACTACTTTGTCCCCCAGATGCATATCAGCTTTGAGTGTTTGGTTCCATAGCTTTATGTAAGAATGGCGTTCCTATTGATCTGGCAGCTCAAAGTAGTACTTACGGTCGAAGCGGCTGGGTCGATCTTGGATTGCTGGATCTAAACGTTCTGGATGGTTTGTGGTTGCGATCGTCACTATTCCTGAATTGGATGCAAAACCGTCAAGTTCATTCAAAAAGAATGAGCGATTCTCTGCATTCACAAGAGAATCAATATCCTCTAAAACTAGAATACATGGGGCTGATTTACGTGTTCGCTCAAAGACTATACGAATGTTTTCACTCTCATTATCATACCGAGCTTTGAAGCTTTTGACGTACAAACAAGGCTGCTGCATTTTATTGATCAATGCCTTCACTGTATGAGTCTTTCCATTGCCTGGTGAGCCAATGAACAAAATACCTCGCTTCCAGAGAACACCATATTCAAGATAAGTTTTTTGTGACCTAAAGAAGTTAGCTAGGTCGTCTTGAATGTCTTGTTTCAAATTTTCACGCAATACAAGATTATCAAAGGTTGCATTTTTAATAGCTTTAAATAGTTCTGGACTTTTCGCCCAGTAACCTTCTTCAAATACCAGAACCTCCTCCCGAATTTGCTCATTCCACTCACAAACGTCTGCAAAAAAGTTTGACGCGACCTCTTTGGTTTGGGCTAGAATCCAATAATATTCAGTTGTAGACCACCCTGAATTCCAACTCATCAGGAGCACATTAAGTGTGTGTCCGTACCATGTTACCTGAAAGTAGGCGTTGGAAACTCCATTACATACTGCCTTAGACGATCCATCCCAAGAAGTTGTGATTTGATTGTGGATAAAGTCTTGCTGTTCAATGGTACACTTGTGTGCCCTTGCATAACTCTCCAGATTAAAGGAGCAGTCACTACCTTCAACAAATGCCAATTCAGGATAAAGCGTTGCTAAGCTCTGACTAACGTAGTAGGAAGTGGCGTTAGTTGCAAGGCTAAGTGCTTCTAAAATTAACTGTTTAATTTCCACCCTTGTTCAAGCCTCTAATAGGGGAACATCATTTCAAAGTTTATTATTTATCAACCAATTTCCCCACCCAAAATCCCCTACAGGCGGCAAAAGTCGGTGATGACGACCCCTTTAATCCTGATGGCAACTCGATCCAGCAGCTATCTTCTGGCTGTCCACCAACTTCGCATTCCTTCAAGGACTCTAAAGAGATATTTGCTACTTCCGGCTCCATGCATACCATTATCGGTTCTTCCTGTGGGTAAGTTCAAGTCCAATTTAGGTGTTTTACACAGAAACGCATTTTAATAAGCCTTATTATATACCTAAAAGCATTCGGAGAGAAACTAATTTATGTCAGAAACAGAATTTTTGAACCAAATTCCTCAAGTATCCCCTCAAGAAACTCTTATGCAAATGATGACTAGTAGTGTTGGTGGCGGACATGGCTATTTGCTAAGTTCGATTCTCAAAGCTAATCCCAACCTCAAAGGTATAGTTTACGATTTACCAAACGTAATTACCACTGCAACATTTGGTATCGGACAATTAGAGAGATCAGCAAACCTCGACAGCACAATGCAATCTGGAACACTACACCCTGTTTGTGCTATCGGAGCCAAAGCATGGGGGATGTAGTAGATTAGCAGAAATACTTGGAGACGTTTCGCACGAAGCGCGTGAACCGCTTTTTGCTCTTGAGAAAGATATGAACCGAAAAATTTATTCGACATTGTAACGGGCGTAGTCAATTTGATAGGAGGGATTTTAAGTGTTGATGACACAGTAATAGAAAAGCTATATAGCGATCCACAACATACAGAATTAATCGGATATTTTTGGTCAGGTAAATATCATAAAACTATTAAAGGATTAAATTTAATAACTTTGTATTACAGTGATATACATGGGAATTCAGTGTTGTAAACCTATGTTACAAAATAATTCAACGACTGGTAACTTATGAGTATGTCAGATCTACCTAATCTCTGGGTACCGTTGACTATGTTAATTTTAATTATCGTTGCTGCTGTATTTTTTAGTCGTATGAGCTAACAAGGAAGGAGTAGGTCTTGATGGGGTTCAATATAAATTTGCTTGCGGATTTTACTTGGCACTATTTTCGCTTACATACCAATGTATACGTCACATTATACATTATGATAGGGTAATGTAGGTTTACAACGACAGCAATACGATGAATCAACTTAAATAACACTACTAAAAAAAATGAGCTACAAGGTCGCCTTTTTGTAATGTTATTAACATTTGTTGGTTTATCAGTACTGTAGGTGAAGGATGAAACACGATTTGAGTGACACAACTCGTTCCAAGGAAGCGGAAGTACCGAAATCTGCCCGATTGGCTGTGGCAGCAGTGTTCTTCGTGGGTGGTGCAGGATTGGCCAACTGGGTAGCACGTATCCCGGAAATTCAACAGAAACTAGGATTAAGTAATGGTGATCTGGGAATTGCACTGCTAGGTACGGCGGTTGGAGCAGTGCTGGCAATGCCTATAGCCGGATGGTTGGTTGCTCGCTTTGGTTGTCGTCCGGTGACAAAATCAGCAGCTTTGGGATTCTGTATCGTACTACCTCTGCCTACCTTAGCTCCTAATTTACCACTACTAACGATATCTCTAATTGTTCTAGGCGCTCTTTTCGGTGGTTTAGATGTATCAATGAATACTCAAGCAGTTGCTGTCGAACAGCGTTACCACCGACCGATCATGTCGTCATTTCACGGCTTGTATAGTGCAGGCGGCATGGTTGGTGCAGCCAGTGGCGGTTTGATCGCTTCTTTAGGGATTAACCCCAAGTCACATTTGATAGGGGCAGCACTTTTACTGGGGATTTTAGTAGCTTTTGCATCTATAAAATTATTACGTACCGAGGCGAACATGACGACTGAGTCAACGTTTGCTCTGCCAACAAGGTCACTCTTACAACTAGGTATAGTAGCATTTTGCGTCATGCTGAGCGAAGGCGCAATGGCTGACTGGAGTGCAGTCTACCTCAGCCAGACACTTACGACAGGACCGGGACTGGCAGCAGCTGGATACACGATGTTCTCGCTCGCTATGGCTGTATGTCGCTTAAGTGGCGATCGCCCTACTGAGCATCTGGGACCAGTCAGGATGGTACGCTTTGGTGGCACTATTGCCGCGATCGGATTGGGGTTATCTTTAATAATTGCTCAGCCGTTTGTAACGCTGATCGGTTTTGCCTGTGTTGGAGTTGGCTTGTCAACCCTTGTGCCAATCGTCTTTAGTGCTGCTGGACGCACTCCAGGAATTCCTTCCAGTCAAGCACTGGCGGCAGTGACAACAACTGGCTACTGCGGATTTCTTTGCGGTCCACCCTTAATCGGTTTCGTCGCTGACTTTCTTAATCTGCACATTGCTTTAGGTCTTGTTGTCGTCATGTGTGCAATGAGCGCTGTACTAGCTCCAACAGTTGCTCGTGGACAGAAGCGAGTGACACAATAGCAATAACTGTGACAAATCTAGATGTGAGATTTGGGATCAAGAAAAAATCTAAAATCCCCAATCTAAAAAATTGAGTTCAGATCATTATTCCCAGCCTCCAAAGATTGCTTATGAGGTAATCCAAAATCATTTTAAGAGTTTGTGGTATGTTTACTCCTCAAGATCTTCCAGTTCTTCTGCTAGTGTTTCTTCAAGTACATCCACGACCATATGCGGGTCAACAGTTTCCTTCATTTTCTCAGCCTCATCATCCTGCCTATCTATAACATCAGGACTATCTTGGCGCAATTCCTCAATCAGCGCGATCAGTTTAGCCATTTTTTGCTCGGATAGTAGGTTTATTTGTAGGTTTAGCTGTGCTCTTTGGTTAGCCAGCTTTGCTTGTCTGTTTTGCGTAATCAGTACACCTGTTGTCATTAGTAACGAGCCGACAGTCACCGATCCCTGCAACCAGGCAAACGGAGGAGGGTCAAATCGCGGTAATCTAAAACGCCTTGGCAAACTATTGCATGTAATCCAGAAGATAATCACAAACAGGATACTGTACAGAAATCTCGGACGACCAAAAAAAAGCGTCATGTCTTCTACAAACCGTTGGTTCCGGGACACTTCTTTTTCGTGGCGTGCATGTAAGTCTATAATCGTCTCAATATTATGACTTACTTGTTCTGGTAGTGGTGTCGGTATAATAGTCTTTCTTTGCTCGCCTACTTTACTATGTGCTGATAGTGATTTGTTCTGTCCCTGTTTCTTGCTAGTTCTCAATCGAGGTCTTCTCCTTTTCGAGATCTGCTGAACGCACACCAAGTCTTAACAACGACCACTATAGTACTAACTACAATATAAGATTTTCTAAGTCTAAAGGCTGAAGTATTGCGCTCTGCCGTTTGTCAAACGATGTAATCTGCGCTTTTTGAGAATTGCTGGCAAGATCCCTGACAACTTTTACGAAGTCGGGAATCTTATTTCTCATTAGTTTCTCTGGAAGGGAGCCCCCAGATTCAATCTGGGGGTGCTGACGATGTAGCTAAATTTGCTTTTTGCTGTTCCCAATCGTCACAAAAGCGACAATCGCACTTAGCAATGCCAGTCCAACGGCAATAAACATACAAGTGCGAAAGCTATCCACGAATGCAAGAGCGATCGCGTTTTTCAGCATTCTACCCACTTGGGGACTCACATCGTGAGGAACTTCCGCTCCAGCTAACTTGATGCGTTGTTCATTCAATAGTTTTTGTACTTCGGGTGGTATTCCCAATCTTGCCAAACGTCGATCTAGACTGTGATTGAAAATATAAAACACAAAAATATTTTGGATTGCGATTCCTATCAACCCGGCAGAACGAGCAACAGCATTACTAATTCCTGAAGCGACACCAGCTTGGCGCTGCCTGACGGCACCCATCACTGTTGTTGTCAATGGTGCAACACTGATTGCCATACCCAAACCTAAGATTATGATCGCCGGGAAAAACGTTGTCCAGTAACTCCCACCAACTCCTGGTATGGCAAAGGCTGCAAACCCAAAGGCTGCAATAATCGGACCAATTGTCAAGGGTAACTTTGCACCATAACGACTCACTAAACCCCCAGACCAACGCGATAGCAGGAACATAATGAGAATAAATGGCAGGAAAACTGCGCCTGCAGCCGTTGTCGAGTAACCCTGAACTTGAATTAGATTGAACGGAACAAAGTAAAACACCCCACTCAAGGCTGAGTAAAGGAACAAAGTCAGTAAATTTGCCCCCCTAAAAGTCCGCGACTGAAATAAAGATAGCGGCATCATCGGAGCGCGACTGTTTGCCTCAGCAAAAATAAACGCACCCAAGAGAATTGCGCCAACTACCAAACAGCTTAGAACCAACGGATGCAGCAATCCTCGTTGCGATGATTCTATGAGTCCATAGACGATCACCCCCAAGCCGAGAGTGGCGAAGGTTGCTCCCCACCAGTCAAGTCGTGCGGACTCTTCATCGCGGCTTTCTGGAACATGCCAAAACAAAATACTCAGAACGCTCACTGCAAATGGCACATTCAGAAAAAAGATCCAGCGCCAAGAAGCATGTTCCAACAACCAACCACCTAGAACCGGACCAAGTGCTGAGGTAATGGCTGTGAATCCCGACCAAGTGCCTATTGCCTGCCCACGTTGTTCTGAGCTAAACGAGGCACTGATAATTGCTAAACTTCCAGGAACAAGTAAAGCACCACCAATTCCTTGAACTGCCCTTGCCAAAATCAATTGATGCACGTTCAGTGATAGACCACACCATACTGAGGCTAAGGCGAAAAGAGCAATACCACAAGCAAAGATACTCCGTCGTCCAAAGCGATCGCCCAATGAACCACCAACCAAGATAAGTGCTGCAAGGAACAGCGCATATGATTCAACAATCCACTGCACGTCGGTGGAGGTTGCATTTAACTCTGATTGCAATACCGGAAGTGCCACGTTGACGACAGTACCATCAATCATCGCCATGCTCGAACCCAGAATCGTTGCTACTAGCACCCAAAGTCTGACATTTCTAGAGCAAGGGGCAGCACATGGTGTAGATCGAATCACTCCTTCATCGCACGGCTGTTTGACGATGTTAGCCATTTCAAGCCCCGAAAAATGTTATCTCCAAATCTTACCTGAAACGTGCAGATTTCACGAGTACCATCTTAGTTATTTTACCTTGGTACGGAATCAAATAAAACTATCAGATTTCCTTTATCTTCTTTCTGGGCTTCTTTAGCTTGAGAGCGGTTTTATATAGCGGTATTCTTCTGGTGGTTCGGGAGTAATTTCAGGAGAAAGCGAATAAGATCGCACCTATTCATTAATCTCTGTTTTGAGTACGCCTGCATTGTATTTGACTTCAGTTACCGCTCTCTGAAATGAAGTGGAAAAAATTCTAGACGGTAGCGATAAAGTGCAACTGGGCGAGAACCGGCAGCAAAGTAATCTGGCTCTTGGGGTGAAAGGTAGACAGCTGTAACTTGAGTGGCTTCTACAGCCGGACTGGATGTCTGTAATTGGTGGTAGGCAGTAGTGGACTCAACAAAGTTGAAATAAGGACGCCCACCACCTTTAAACAGTTGTTGAAACGCTTCCGTCGCAATGAACTTGTTGTCATGTGTAGTTTCTGTACTACGTCTGGTGACAATAGAAATGAGTCGGCGATCGCCACGTAGGAACGTAATTTGACGATTAGGAGATTTAGGATCTACTTTGACTGATAACACAGTGCTGTCATTTAAATAAGCCCGTGCCAAATTCAAACTATTAAATGCCCTATCTGCCACCACCTTTGATTTGCTATCTCTGTGGGGGATAATTTTTGAACTCGAAAAAAGCTTTTTCTCTTGAACAAAGCGTACCTGGAAATCTGTAGGCTGATTAAGATACTGACGATTCCCCTCAAATCCAGGTGTAACAATATTGGGAGCTAAAGGCGCAACTAAATCTATCAGAGTACTCTTAACCTGCCAATTACCCTCCATCCAATCTGGGTAAACCAGATCTCCCATAGCGGGTGATACTGATTGAATTTTTTCCCATTGAGGAAAATTTGCTAATCTTTCAGCCAATTGCCCTGCAGTGGCATTCCCACTACTTAGAAGGAATAAAACAATCAAATAAAAACTCCAAATCACCCTAATAC
>JAQYWP010001022.1 GCA_029379285.1 Rhizonema sp. PD38 | reverse complement strand
CGACAAGAGCAGCAAGCCTGTTCGTTAGAGCCTACCTCTCGTTGGCGAAAACGTTGTTTATCTAAAAATTGAAACAGAATGTTGTTTTTCTGTTTCTGAAAGAGTGAAGGAGTTATGAAGACTAAAGGTTGTACACTCATTTCCTACTCCTCTTGTTATATGGGCTGCAACTGTACTAGGTGTTCGTCTTCCTACAGGTGGTGTAGAACCTATTTGTAACCCGGCTGCTAAAAGCGCTGTGCGTACAGCAGCAGCACAGGAATAAGTCGCAAGAAACCCATACTCGTGTAAACACAGAGACAGTTGTTGAATGAATTCAACAGTCCATAAAGGGGGACACTGAGGTGGTGAGAAAGGATCGAGAAAAATTCCGTGAGCTTGGAAACGAGAGTGACGTAGTAATTGAATTGAATTTCTAGCATCGCCAATGAATAGTTTCGCCGTCAGTCTATCTGTTTGCACTTCACGATCAAAAGCTAGCTGTGTCAAAATTTGAATAGATTCGCAACTCCATTCGTCGAATAAGTTATGAGCGATCGCTGCTTGTGGTACGGCTGCATTCAATTCTAAACCAATGACTTCGACATAACAGTTAGGATTAACTGTCCAAATTGTCTGCAAAGCAGCAGCAGTGTTGTATCCTAGTCCATAACAAACATCTAACAACCGCAACGATGGTCTGTTGGCTTGCCTTGCTAATTGAGTTGGAACCACAAACTTGAGGAAACTCTCTTGCCGTGCCCCATAATGGCTGTGAAATGACTCACCAAACTCTTTGGAAAAAAAGGTAAAGGAGCCATCCGCTGTTGCTTGCGGTACAAAAGTCTCTGAGTCCAACATTGTGTCAATAAAATAAAAGAAGATAATGTGTAATGAAAATCATAAACGCTAGAAGAACTTGATAATTTTTAATCCATATTTTTTTGACTTTTATGACTAATACTTCTTTGATTGTTTCTACAGAATGGCTATTTGAACATCTTAACGCTCCGCAAGTCGTGATAGTGGATTGTCGGTTTTCTCTTGCCGAACCACAATTGGGACAACAGCAGTACCAAGCGAGTCATATAAATGGAGCTTATTATCTAGACTTAAACCAGGATCTTTCGAGTCCTGTGGAAGAACACGGAGGCAGACATCCTTTACCCAACCCGACTAAATTAGCCCAAATGTTATCAACAATTGGGGTAAATTCTCAAACAATCGTTGTCGCTTACGATGATTCCCGCTTCGCCTTTGCCTCTCGTCTGTGGTGGCTATTACGCTATCTTGGACACGAGCAAGTAGCAGTTTTAGATGGAGGCTTTGCTGGATGGCAAAAAGCTGGGTATCCTGTCACGGATGTTATTCCCGAACCGAGAATCGCTTCTTTCACTCCCCATGTACAAACACTGATGGTTGTCGATAGAGAGACAGTGAAAACTCGCAAAGATAGTCCAAAGGTCGTTTTAGTGGATTCACGGGAGAGCGATCGTTTCTTAGGATTAAGGGAGCCAATTGATAAAATTGCCGGTCATATTCCCAGTGCATTGAACTATCCTTGGCTTGAAGTTACAGATACTACAGGCAACCTACTTCCCATTCAAGAGCAACGTCGCCGTTGGGAGCAGCTAGAAAAAGCAGAAGAAATTTTTGTTTATTGTGGTTCTGGCGTGACTGCTTGTGTAAACTTATTATCTTTAGAACTGGCTGGAATTCATACGGGTAAACTTTATGCTGGTAGTTGGAGTGATTGGATTAGTTATTAATTCGTTGTTGGTTGTTCACTACTAACTACTGACTTCCGTTTAGGGATATCCATAAAAATAAATCGTGACTCCGTCAAACTAGAACGAGAGTCGTAGTCGCACTCGTTGGTTGGGGGAAGTACCCCAAGAGCGAGCTTCGCTTTGAAGCTCGCTCTTGGTTTCACGCATACGGCAGGAGATTTACGCATGGTATTCGCCTCAAAACCTTCCCAATTGCAAAACGTAATTAAGTGTGAAAAACCAGCCATCAAAATTAATATTACGCTCAGTAGAATTACCTAAAGTAACACCACCTTGCAAACTTAGGTTACTATAGTCAGAAATTCCGTAAGTCAAGTGACCAAAGATTTGGTGAGATTGATCTTCTCTTCGGCGTTGGGTGAAGTTTGATAAGCCAAACTGGTAGTCAAGACCTACTTGCAGTGGTTTTTGCAATTCGTAGTTCAAAGAAAGCCATAAAGAATTAATGACCCGATTGCGGCTGTCTATACCACTAGGGGGGTCAGTAAAACTCAAACGCAATTCATAGAAGCTATTCAACGATAACTTAGAAGTGAATGGATCTTTTCTTCCTAAAGAGAGGCGGAAAGAATTCTCATTTAAAAAGCGATCGCCAGAGTGGTAATTTTTAAAGTTACTACGTTGGTAGAACAACTGTTGATTCGTCCAACCAATATCTCCATACATTCGTGATGTTAACTGCTGATAAATATCAAGATTAAATCTGAGTTGATTGTAATCATATTTTGATTGATTAGTGTAATAAATCTGGTTGGCATCAATCGAGCCAATCAAATAAGTCTTTGAATTTAAGGGCAATGGTGCAGAGGCTAACGTCAATCCAGCAAGAATTAAGCCGTCTTCTCTTGAAGGAACTGAAGAAAAAATGTTATTTGTCCGAAAGTAGCCAACATGACCGAGTAAGTAACCAACAGGTTTCGATTTAGATTTAGCTATGGGTGGTTTGGAGGGAGGCACTGGTACTTGGTTGAGTGGGAGTGGTTCTAAAACAAAGTCACCCAGTTCAGTATTGCTATTTGACTCTGAGGACGGTTGTTTTTTCTCTTGGAGTAACTGTCGCAACCTTTCTATTCTTTGTGTATAATTTAAGTTAAGTGGGTTTAAGCGTTGCTCGACTTCTGTTGGAGAAGGTTTGGGAAAATCGTTGATTGGTCCTTCAAGTGGTGGTGGATCGTTACGCTGTGGATTGCTATTTTGTGCTTGACTAGTTTGGTTGGGAGGAGGCAGTATTTGCGAGTATAAACTAGGCTTTAATGAGTTTGCGTATAAAACTATTCTCGTATCTTTAGTTCTAGAAAGTACATTCCGCTTTTTTTGTGGTCCAAGCTTTTGGAATGGCTGATCAGTTATGTGCGCGATTACCGGATATGTTATTATTAAAACAAATTCATCTTTACGACTCCATCGGTTTGGATTTTGAGCCCACGCTGCATCTACCCTAGTGCAACATAAGTTGCTACTACTAAAGGCTAACAAAATCCAGCACCATATATTTTTCCAACCATTAGGTTGCATTTTCGACCTCTTTTGGCAAACTTAGACCAATCAGCTATCTGTTCAGTTCCAGTAGGAATATTCAATTTCTCTGTAGATTTAACCACATTAAGGAGTATTTGTACTTAATGAAATTGAATTATAAAATTTCTATTATGTCATAAAACAACGGCAAAAATAATAATGCAAATTTAGAAAAAGTAAGGGTAGTAATATTTTCGGATATATCTATAAAGTTTAGGGTAGATTATATG
>JAQYWP010001021.1 GCA_029379285.1 Rhizonema sp. PD38 | reverse complement strand
ATAAGTACTCTCTAAAATTTCTCTTTCTATATTGAAACGATTATCATTTTCAATAAAATTTGTCAAGAAGAAAGGTAGCTATGCTGGAGGCAGCTATGCTGCTATGATCCCCTGCCTAAAGACAGAGGATTCAAAATCGGACGCCCTGTCCGAAGCTCGCCGGACAGAATCTTCTGTCCGGCGAGCTTCGCGCGCTACGCGTCCCGCATGTGATTTTACTTTCTGTTCCGGATAAATCCTGGAACTTGGACCCGTTATGGGCAAGGCAGAGCAAAAGGCATTCAATTTTAGGTATAATTCATAACATTACCTTCTGCCCTCTGCGACTGCCGTCACGCCTTGCAAGGGAGGGCTTGTCAAAAAAATGACAATATGTTTCCCTCTTTGCGTTTGAATTCGTCAGCTATGAGTCAGGGGTTCGTTATAGATAGGGATTTTAAACCTTATCCACAGGAGCCACGCCTCTCAAAGATTATCGTGGGGGACTTAAACCCTTTATTTCTTCTGTTCGTGACAACTACCAGGGCACTTCCTTCCGCACGGATGCCATCATACTTCGTTCCCGTTCAATCGAGCGGTTTAAACATACTGCCAATTTATTAACGGTTGTACAAACTTGAGGCAGCGCGTTGCCGAGCCAGTGCTGAAGACGGGTTTCCCGTCGCAGGCACCTGGCGTTGGGGTTCCCCCCGTTGTAGCGACTGCCGTGTCGTCGTCAAGGACGTTCCGTAATTGATTTTTTTGAGCAAGCTCTAAAAGCGATGGTTAATCCAGATATGCAAGAACCATCTTTAATTCCTCAAATTTAGACCTGAATCCTTACACCGTGTGGAGTATATATAAATACTGTAGAGACATAGCAATGCTACGTCTCTACAAAAACAGTCAAAGCATTGTTTTATGATTGCTTAGTCGTTTGTATTCCCTTAATGCCGTTAAGAAACATCGGCACGAATTTATCCATAAACGCTTGTGGATCGCGTTGCCAAGCCTTTTGTGCCGCCATAATTCTGGTAAACTGCAACTCAGGTGCTAACAATGTCTGCGGTAAGCGCTCCATTAAATACTGGGGACGTTCCCAAACAGGCATTGTGTTTGCCACTTCTACCAAATTAGCAACTCCGCGTAATTCGGCTCCTAAAGTGATATCCATTCCCGATTCAAAGGCGGCATGTTCAATTGCTGCATATTTGCGCTTTGCCATTTCCACCTTTTGTTTATGTTCTGGACTCTTGCGAGCAATTTCTGCTAACCAACGATTACCCCACCGGACGTGTCCCGCTTCTTCTGGCAGGATTTTTTTGATCGTTTCCCGAATTTTAATATTTTCTTCGGTTTGTGGGGCTTGTTTGAGAGCATAAATGTGTGCCGAGAAATATTCGCAACCTCGTTTTTCAGTGATGTTAATCGCGGCCAAAGCGGCAATCATACCGTCTTCTAAGTTACTTTTACCATCGTAGGCATTTTTATCCAGCAGTCGATCAAATTCATCAATATAGGATGAACCAGGGGGAGTTCCGATATCGGCTCCTAAATCGATCAGCAAATCAGTTAGCCACATTGCATGGCGAGCTTCATCTGAAACATGATGTGACAAATCTCTTACTAGTTCTGGTGGCTTACCATTAAGTGTTTCAATGACCTCAGTAAGGTCTTTGCAGCTGCGTTGTTCGCTGTAACGGTAGCGGTTGAGGGTAATTAAATGAATTTCGCGATCGCCTACTACCCGATTTAAGATAGTTCTCGCACCCAAAGCATTTTGAAATTTACGTGGGTAAACAACAGTTATAGTTTTTATTGAGTTTTGTTAACCTCTCTCATTAATAGTACCTTAGTATTAGCGAGGTTGATCATTGGAACTTGTAGCGATCGCCTCACCTTTTTTATTGTTATTATTACTATTGATGCACATTTTTTAATTTGCTGTAGAAAAGTGGCAGGCGATACACCGAAACGCGCTGCAAGTAGATTGGCTTGCCGCGCATTAATCTCGCGCTTTCCATTGAAAATGTCGCTGATACGAAGGTCGAGGACAGAAGGTAAATAATTTTAATCCTTCAGGGGTGGAGTCAATACCGTTCGGTTAAGAAATTTATCTTATAAAAATAAGATAAAATATAGAAACTATGGTTCAAATGATACTATGGCTCGACTCTCTCAAAAAAAGCCAAATAACGCTCCATCTCAGCTTACATGGTCGCCGGACACAGAGTTAATCGGCTTGGAATTTGAGTTAGTCCCCGTAAAAGATTGTGACCTCTTCCCTCAGTACACTATTGGACTTCACGCCTGGTTTCTTAACCAAGTGCGTTCCACAGATCCAGAACTTTCTGCTTACCTTCATGATGGGGAGTCAGAGAAACCTTTTACTATCTCCGCTTTAAATGGAGCAATAACCAGTAGCGGCAGGCAAATACAATTATCTGCAAACACCTCCTATCGTTGGTATATCACAGCTTTATCTAATCGAGTGCAACAGTGGATGGCGCAATGGATAGAAAATTTACCAGATGTGCTTGACTTAAGAAATGCTCCTTTGCGGATTCATTCGGTCAAAATTATCTATCCTCCCACGACTTATAAGCAACTACTAGGATCTGAGCTTAGTGCAACTCTTGCTTTGAGATTTCTGAGTCCTACAAGTTTTCGCCGTAAAGGTCATCACTTCCCCCTACCAGTACCAGTAAATATATTTCATAGCTACCTACGTCGGTGGAATGACTTTTCGGGAATGTCTGTTGATCAAGATGCTTTTCTGGCTTGGATAGATGATCGTATATTGATTACTCGTTGCCAACTAACAACCGCGAAGGTACTGGCGGGGGAGAAAGGTGCTGTCACAGGATTTACTGGGGCAATTGAATTTAGTTTGACTAAGGATGCAGCAAAACAGCCAGAATTTCAGCAGTTATTTTTCGCAGTAGGGAAACTTGCACCCTACTGCGGTACTGGTCACAAAACTACTTTTGGTTTGGGACAAACACGTTTAGGTTGGTCATCTCAAGTTATCCAAGATATACCTGAGGTGCAAACTGTACTGGCGAAACGCATTGAAGATTTAGCAGAGATATTTAAGGCACAACGCAAGCGAACAGGGGGAGAAAGGGCGGATGAAATAGCCTCAAAGTGGGCTACAGTATTGGCAAGGCGGGAAATGGGTGAGTCGTTGCTAGTGGTGGCGGAAGATTTAGAAATGCCTTATGAAACGGTAAAGACTTATGTCAAGTTGGCGCGACGCGCTTTGAAGAGCAGAGAGTAGTTTGGTATACTTAAAGACTACGCGCATTTAAGCCTACTTTTGGATGTAATCTCGATCATTGATAGAAACTTTTCGATTTTTAGCAACGCCCATAAGACACCCTAAATCCTTGTTTTAAGGAAATTCAAGTTCTCCCGGTTGGAATACCAAGCGTTTCCTATTGAATCGCAGTTTCATCACCAGAAATATTGACACTCACAGAACTTACGCATTGACAGAAAGACTAGAATGTGGAATCGAACCACATTTCTGTGCTAG
>JAQYWP010000141.1 GCA_029379285.1 Rhizonema sp. PD38 | reverse complement strand
GCCGTTTTGTCAAGGGAGGTAGTGACGATGTGCTGACCATCGGGGCTAAAACTGGAGCTCCAGACATCAGACTGATGCCCCTGTAGCACTTGGTGTTGTTGCCATGAAGTAATTTTATCTACAATTGTTTGTAATGCTAAGACTGGACTTGCCGCCGGATAGTCTTCTATTTTTTCTAGATGATTTTTATTGACTAAAGCTTTTAACTTTTCGCCACCTCCTATTGCTGCTGACAAAGCTCCAACTTGATCAAATTCCAATTGCCCAAGATTTGCCAGTCCTGCTAGTTCCAATTTGGTGGCATCCTGAGCTTCCTGAGCTTGTTGAAAAGTTTGTTGGGCAAAAATTACTGCTCCCACTGCCAGAGCTAAAGTCATGACTAGCACTATGGTACCAAGGCGAATTCTTTGACTAGCTTTGTGATTCGCTCGTTGTAAAATCTGATTTGCTTGTGCTAATACCTGTTTCGCTTCTTGTTCTACTGCCAATCGTTTCTGAACTTCTCGGTTTTCTAACTCTTGACTGGCTGCAAAAAACTGATAATCTAAATCACTTAAACTTTTCCCTACTGCCCAAGCTTGTGCATCCTGTAAAGCTTGCCCCCTCAGCAAGCGTGACTCATCTTGTCGCCCGGAATCTAGCCAGATTTGCAGTGCGCCAGAGTAAGGACGCAGTTTCGCCAGTTCTGTTTCACACCAATCTTGGTCAAATACTGACTGATAAATACGGTTATAAATTCGCAGTTTACCATTACGTTTGACGACTAATCCTGTCAACCGCAATTCAGTTTGTTCCGGACTTTCATCTGCCAAGACTTCTTGATGCTGCAATAAAAGTTGATACAATGCCAATAATCGTCCAGTACGCCGTTGACTACTTTGAATAATGCGATCGCGAATTGTCTTCAAATGTTCTGGTTCATCCTGCGCTTCCCAATGTTCAATAATCTGTTCTCGCACCAGACGCTCAACCGCAGAGGATTCCTCTGATGTTGGCAATATCTGGCTGTGATGTTGCACTAACAACTGACAAACCTTTTGGGTGAGAAATGGTTGTCCTCCTGTCCAAAAGAGCACAGCTTGGAGCAATTCTTCCGCATTCCCTACCTTTGCTAATCCCTGTGCCAGTGGTTGCGCTTCAGACACTTTAAAACCCGTTAGCTCAATTGCACAACCAATATTAAAAGGTGTTCGCCGCCTGTCTTGAATCAAGTTTGAAGGCGTAGACACTCCAAATAAAGCAAAGGTGAGGCGATCATAATCTCCATGATCTGCACGACGATTGTAACAATCCCGGATCACTGCAAAGAAATCATCCAGGTTGAACTCGACACTCAAAATGCTATCAATTTCATCCACAAAAATGACAATATTCTCAGTAATTCTGACTAATAAGACTGATTCAATAAACTTGGTTAACTTTTGTACTGGTGATAATAAACCCAGATCTTCCCACCATGTGTTGATATCAAAGGTGGCATCCAGCTTGAAACTTCCCACGAGAGTGTCAATCACCCCAGAATACCATTCCTCTGGGGTAATACCTGCCGTGCCAATCCCGGTGATGTCAATAGCAGCACAAGCAATTCCTTCTTTTTGCAACCGCCGCATGACTTGTACTCGTAAGCTCGATTTCCCCATCTGCCTAGAGTTGAGTACGTAACAGAAGTGCCCTTCCTTCAAATTAGAGTAGAGTATACTGTCAGCTTGACGCTGAACGTAAGTTGGAGCATCAACTGGTAAACTGCCCCCAACTTGATATTCGTACCTTCGACCTCGTGTTACACTCATAAGTCAGTTAATTTTGAGGCTCTCGCGAAAATACAAACGATACAGGTCACACGTAGGCTTGATCTGATTCCCTTGGAACTTTATCAATCCCATACTCCGTAACTTAAATGCTTCTACAGACGCTAGGTTTACAGGAGCATCCGCCGTCATCACAATTTTAACTGCAGCTAACAATTGAGAATCATCCTCTAAATTTCGTAAATGACGACGGAGGTGATCGCTGTAAGGACCTGATTCCGTAGGTGCAACTTGCTTGAGGTCAGATAAAGTCATTCGTTTACGAGCAATTTGATACATGGCAATCCGTAATAAATAAGGATTTCCACTTAGCAGGTTCATTAACTCCGAGATTTGCTCATCACTCCAATGAAGTCCATGTCGCTGTGCTAAAGAATGTACTTGTGCAAAGTTCAACTCTGGTAACTCAATGGCAAAACCCACATTGAAGGGAGACTGGTTGATTTTGAGTGGAATATAAACTTCCTGGGAATGCACAATCACTAACCTGAGTTGTCTCCACGCCTCATCATTTTTTGAGCGCTCGTGCCAAGTTCGCAGCAACCCAAAAAAATCTGCCGCTATTGTCGGATGCTTAAAGATTTCGTCTACTTCATCCAACGCTAAGACAATCGAGTTATTCATTTCTGGTAGCAAATACCTGCCAAAGTAATTTGTACACTTGTTCTTGCTACCGAGAACACCTTTCCAATAATCACCGAGTTTATCTGGTTTCTTCAGCTCGTCACTCACACTGGCACAGAACCATTGTAAGAATAGATCCAAGTTTGTCAGCAGTTCTGCATCTACCGATTGAAAGTTCAAATTTGCAGTCTGATAGCCCTGTCGTTTGGCATAATCCAGAATGCGTGTCATTAATGAAGTTTTTCCCATCTGCTTCGGTGCTTTAATACGAATCAAGGCACCTTCGGAAAGAATTATCTCATAACAGTCTGCTTCGATAGGCGGACGCTCAATATAGAAACTTGAGTCTAAAGGAACCTGCCCTGATGGATTCTCCAGCACAACACCCCGATTTTTGTCAATAGCTCTACTTGACAGTGCTTGTCCCTGTTGTCGAGAGTTTAATTCATTCAACCGACTTTTTAAGACTGGGATTGAAGATTCGTTGATTCCTTCTAGATCAATCGCACTACAGCCGAACTCATACGCCTCTTCATAGGATCTATCCGCCCCCAATGCATCATAGAATCCTACGGCAAATTCAATTGCGGTGCGATCGCCAATCGCCTGGTTCATCCCAATCACACAGTCAATATGTTGGTAAATTGCCTCTGCTTGCTCTTGACTATAGCAGGCATTTAACAACACGCACTCAACCTTGTCCTTAAATAACTTAAATAGCCTTGCGAGTGATTCAGTACTGACTAGTTGCGTTTGTCCAGTATGATTCTCTAATGCTAAGCCAAGACTTCCCTCCCCATGCCCAGAAAAGTGAACAATTTGTGGCGAGTGATCCAACAGGGCACGGCGTAAATCATCTGGATGCACTGCCCACCTGGTAATCATCTCAAACTTGTCTCGACTTCTGGAGCGTTGCAACCCAGCCAGAATTTCCCGTGCCTCTTCATCCAGGCGCAGTTTATTTGTATCCGTGGGATTAGCCGATAAAATCAGGATTTTTTTGGGGGTGGTATTCACGGAAAAAAGCCTGCAATTGAGCTACCTGCAGTTTACTACAATGTAGTTACAGTCAATTCCTGAGATTAGAGACATAGATTTTAACCTATTTCTAACTGTTTGGTTATGTGGACTGTTTCCAGGCGTGGTGCGATCGCCAGTGTTCAGAGTTTTCCTAGATACTAAAATACTTAATTTATAGAATCTATTGAACCGCCAAGACGCCAAGAAAGGAGAGAAGAGAGAATTTTAGGATTGCTATAGCTAAAACGCCCACAGAAAGCCAATATTTTCACCCTCTAGGGGGCGAGCCCATCGTTCGGGGGAGAATCGAGATACTCAAGGTTGAAAGCGGAAGTGTTGGAGCGATCGCACTTGAGCAATGGTTTCAAAGTCGCGATCATTGTGAATCAACAGTAAGTCATGATCCAAAGCAGATTGTGCGATACAGCAATCAATCGGACTGCGAAGGGTAAGTCCTTGACGGCGTAAGTCGTAGTAGATTCGAGCTGCTGCTTGCCAGGAATGACTTGTAAGTTCAATATAGTCTTGTGTTTCGAGGTAGGTAGACAAGAGAATCCACTTTTTTTCATTCAGGCTACCTTGCAGCAGTTCAAGCTGAGTAAAGCGGGTGAGTAAAACCTTACGCTTAGCAATCAGGGTTTCAAGCTGCTTAGCGATATGATCACTGCGATCGCGGAATACGCTGATCCAAACAGACGTATCAATCAACAGCATAACGGGTTTTGCGCAAGGCTTTGTGATCGAAGTCCTCGGTAAATTGAATCTGCCCCGCAAGATCGAGGAGGTTTTTCTTGCGGCGCGATCGCACAAGTTCTTGCACAGCCAGGTTCACCAATTCTTCTTGGCTAGTAAGATTGGTGAGTTGAAAGGCTTCGTTAAGAAGGGATTCGTCGAGGTTGAGGGTGATTTGCATAGGGTGTTCGTCGGACAATTGACGAAGGGCATATGTATCCTAGAACCAGTATAACTGAGGGGTTAAGGCAGCACTGAATAGCGATCATACTTTGAGTGAAAATCTATATGAGAATTATTCTTTGCCTTTAACTTTAGTCGCAACTGGCTGCTGTGAATAGAGTTGCGACTATTTTTCAAGGATGAGAATTGCTATCCTAATCTTATTTGAATGGTATTGAGACAGTTGGGTAATTTGTGAGGGGTCTAACCTCTCGTGACATTTCATTTGTTTTGAAATAAATTGAATACTAAAACTAAAAACCCTTTTTTATATGGTTGACTGGAAAGACAAAAATAAAAATTAGCAGATAAATATAGCTAATTATTTTGTGTTTTTTGTCTGATATTGGTTTTTTTCAAGAAATATAGAAACTTGCCAAAATGGCAACCAAACTTTTAAAAACCAAGTTACTTTATAGAAAGTAAACGACTTCAAGGGTGTTGTTATCGGGGTGTATCACAATCATAAATCACGAAAGTGATACACATTTCCTCAAATCATTTTCAAGTAAGTTACTCACATGTTTGAAATGGTAAATTATATGAATTCAAAATTGAGAATTGGAAGTGCTGTTAAAGCAAATAAATTCTTACCCATGAAATTACCAGCAGGCGTCTAGATAACTAGCGAAAAGACATTAACAAGGTTTTCGTTTGCTGCGACAGGAATATTCGGTGTGTACAGACGTTGTTGTTCACCTACACGTTACCCCCCCCTAAATGACGGGCAGTGTCTGTGTATATTCCTGAACTCTTCAGCAGTAAACGGCGGGGTGGGAGTTCCCAAAGCAACTGTTATGCTAACTCCCACTCTTCATTTATTCAAAAACAAACAGTAGGTAGTGGACGGAAGATGATATAGCAATCCTAAATGGTTTGTGAGAATAAATGAAATTAGAAAGTCGGTTTCTTAAAGAAATCGGCTTTCTGATTTCTGCACGTTTGATTCACATACATAATGTTTTCACCCCTCTCCCAAACTTGGCAGAGGGGTACCTGGAGAGGGCGAACTAAGAAACGCTATAAATCAATACGCTTTATTTAGCTCACTACCCTAGTTAATGCACTTGTGACGACATCTCTTTTGGGGAGGATGCAGCCGAATATTAGCGATCGCTAATATTCGAGCTACCCACTTAGAAGATTTTTGTAGAAATAGTTAACTGCTTATACCGTATCTAGGAAATAGCTAGAACTCTGCACTATTTATATTGATATTTCTATCTCAGAAACTCAAGAATAGCTGCATTCACCGCCTGATTAGCACCAAATGAGGCATCATGACTACAGTTAGGAAGAACTTTTAACTGGGCATTGGGGATAAGTTGGTTTAATTTCTTACCATCTCTTACCGGGAACCAACTATCTTGTTCACCCCATAAAATGAGTGTGGGACTCTTAATAGTATGAAGATTTTGTTGAATTTTGCTGAGCAAATTCGGTTTATTCACCTGCAAATGCTCAATTTCTTTCGCTGCTATTTGTAACTCTTCAGCAACTTTCGTCAGGGTACCTGGAAACTCAATGAATGGGTAAGTTATCCAATATACATTTTCTTGAGTCAGTATTGATGGGTCAAACAGCACTCCACGCCTTTCTATTGCCATAATTTCTCTTACCAATGGCGCAAGTAGGTGTGTTAAACGTAGAGTATCAATTGTTTGTACGATTTCTATGGGTGCTTGAGACAGTAAAGACATTCCCCAATGAGGTAAACGTTGAGGGAAAATAGGCACATTTATCACGACTAACTGTGCGATTAACTGAGGATACTCCTGAGCAAGAGCAAGGGCAATGACTGCTCCTAAAGATTCGGCTACGATAATGGCAGGTTCATTGGTTAATGCTTGAATAATTCGTGCTGACTCGATAATTTGATGACCATTTTTTTCTCGACGTGACACGGGTTTCTCTGAAAAGCCGTAACCTTTGGCATCAAAACAAATAACCCGAAAATGTTGAGATAATGGTTGGATGCTTTGACGCCAATTGTAGCTCCAGCTTCCAATGCCGTGAAATAAGAATAGGGGTTTACCTGTACCTTTTTCGCTATAAGCAATTTGTACTGGATATCCATCAGCATCAGTAATTATTAAATTTTGCCGTCCTTTGGGGAAAGTTTCTTGCCACCAATCTTTCATAATTTCTGTTAAGCTATGACCAACAATCTTAACTCAGTTGTCAGAACTCATAATTCGAGAAATGATATATGGGCGATCGCCGATACTGCATTCAGTGTAGGGTACCCGATCAAGGATTTCAACGCACGTATAATTAATTCTAACTTCCTGTTTAACAAGTAGAATATAGACGCAGCTTAAGAACGTTTATTTGCTAGTTATCTAGCTGTAGTAATGGATCGTAATGACCACAATATATATGTATAACTAGCAAATTCGCTCTTTATAAGTTATTTAACTGCCTGTTAAAAGTGTCCACAGCAGTCTAATGACGACTACGGAAATTATGATTAAGCCAATAGCAATAAGTAATAGCCCAGCTAAAATAGTAAGGACAAACCACTTATCTGCACTCTTTCTCTGATTGGGAAACTTTAGGTGATCTTCCAACAACCTGATATTGTACTCGTTAGCTGTCCAGGCAAAATCAAATAAATCTCCCAATAATGGTATAGAACCCACCAAACCATCTATAACTATGTTCCCGAGCATTCTACTTAGAGTCGCTGCAGGCGCACCCAATCGTGCAGCTTCTAAGACAATATAGCTAGAAAGCACAACTCCTAAAAAATCACCCGCAACAGGTAGCAAGCCGATAATTGGATCTAAACCAACGTGAAGCTTGATTCCAGGAATCGTAATCACATTATCCAGCAAACGGCTTAGCTGACGCAGTCGTTTCAAAGTGGAGACTTTGGCGTTTGGTTGAATATTAGGAAACTGAATACGAGGTTGAGACATTGGCGCGATCTCGTTTCTGTTGTTGAATCGCTCCATATTCTACTCCGATCCGAAAATTTTTCAAAGCTTTATCAGTAATATGTAACAATATTTACTAACAGACGTTTATGGGTGAAAAGCTATTCATTGGTACAAGCCTTCCACAACTTCTATCAGTTTAATCCAAGATCACGCTCCTCGCAACGGGTGCAACTTTGGGCGTTGCACGGTGCTGGCTCAATAATCTTCTAAAATCTGAAATCGAATGACTCAAGAATTAACAAAACAGTGGTTGGAAGAAATTCAATCGCTTAAACAGCGAGTCGCTGAACTTCAAAAAGAACGGGACACTGGTTGGGAAAGTGCAGAAAAATGGCGTAAACTTTACAATACTGAAGCAGAACAACGCCGCGTAGATACTCAACTATCCCAACAGGCGATCGCATCTCTAAAAGCGGAAATCCAAAAACTTCAGGGTAGTGAGCTTCCCCAACTCCACGACACAGCAGCAGCGACAGCGATTCAACTTGAAATCGAACAACTAAAATCTGTACAAGAATTGCAAACTAAATTAATCTCCGTTCTTAAAGAACGCGATCGCCTACTATCACTATTAAAAACTGAGCAAGATAACCACGCCCAAACACGCAAAAGCCTCACCACAGCATTGGGTGACGCCATTGATGGCTTAACAAAGGAAAGGGCAGAGGGAGTGACATCATCCCCGGTAAATAAACCTTAATTCCTTCTAAACCCCACCCCGCTTTTCGGTGTGCTTTGTCTCCCCTCCCCGCTTGCGGGGAGGGGTTCTTTTGCGCTTTTAAGGCGCGTCTCTCCTTTTTAAAATCCCATTGCCTCAGCGACGGTATGGAGTTCAGGCTGAATGCCTTGTTTAAATTGACTTTGATTGTGTTTAATGGCTGTCTCTGGATCTTTGAGCCCATTCCCCGTAAGAACACAAACGACTGTTGCCCCTGCGGGAATTTGATCTGAGATTTGCAACATTCCTGCTACTGAAGCCGCACTAGCAGGTTCACAAAAAATACCTTCTTCTGATGCCAACAGTCTATAGGCGTCAAGAATTTCTGCATCGGTAACAGAGTGGAAATCCCCCTGACTTGCTGATTTAACAGCGATCGCTTTTTCCCAGCTGGCAGGATTGCCAATCCGAATTGCTGTGGCTATAGTTTCTGGATTTGTCACTGGTACCCCTATGACTAACGGGGAAGCACCGACTGCTTGGAATCCCATCATCCGGGGTAAGCGATCGCACTTTCCGGCTTGATGATATTGACAAAACCCCATCCAGTATGCTGTGACATTTCCGGCATTACCTACGGGAATACACAACCAATCAGGTGAATTGCCCAAAGCATCAACAACTTCAAACGCCCCTGTTTTCTGCCCTTCCAAACGATAAGGATTGACTGAATTCACTAAAGTTACTGGATAGCTTTGGGCCATTTCCCGGACAATTTCCAGTGCTTGGTCAAAATTACCTTTAATTGCCAAGACTTCTGCCCCGTACAGCAACGCCTGCGCCAGCTTACCGAGCGCTACATAGCCATCGGGAATTAGAACAAAAGCACGCATTCCTCCACGCCTAGCATAAGCTGCTGCTGCTGCTGAAGTGTTGCCGGTACTGGCGCAAATGACTGCCTTTGCTCCAGCTTCCTTTGCCTTGGAAATTGCCATTGTCATTCCCCGATCTTTGAAACTTCCAGTCGGATTGAGACCATCGTACTTGACAAATACACGTACTTGTCTGCCGATGCGTTTGGCAAGAGAGGGTGCTGGAAGTAAAGGAGTATTACCTTCGAGTAAGGTAACAATTGCTGTTTTTTCAATAACAGGCAAGTATTCGCGATAAGCTTCTATGAGTCCAGGCCAGGGTTGGCGATGAGATGTAGCAACAGACAAGCTTAAAGTCACAATGTTTGGAAATTATTAGTTGTTTTAGTAAATTGGTAATTGGTAATTGAGTTTGACAGTTCCTTGATAATTATCTTTTCTATGCCCCATCAACTATTAATCATTACCAGCCCCTCCTTTAATTGGAACAAAATTATCGTGATCACAGTCGTTCAATAACAAAGATTGAATTTCATCATATACATCCATAGGATTATGTAATAGGTTAATAAATCTTATAACTACACTATTATTGTAATATTCCTATTGGTGTGAATCACATTCTAAGTCTGGTTACCAATGTCTACATATACTATTTCCCATATTGATTCCCAAGTTACGTGGGCTAGTCAGTTGAACAAATCTTTATATCAAGTAGAGCAGCAAGTCAAGTTTATGAGCTTGCAAGCAGAGGTTGAGTCACTTTTAAAGCAGTTAGAAAGCTTGAAAGTGCAACGGCAGGCGAGTACTAGCAATGAAATTGAAAATAATTGACGTGCATTAAGAAGGGGTGGAAAGCATTCCCGTATTCAGTTTCTCTAAAAAGCTCTGAATATAGGTAAGGCTATCATTCGTCGTTTTGGGTTGCTCCTTCAACCAAGAGTTAGCTCGTTCTTGCCCGTGCTGAGTTGCTAAAATCAGAGCACCCCAAGCTTGTACTTCTGGTCGATTAGGGTTAACCCGCAATGTTGCTTCTACACGATTCCACAACCGTCCTTCATCTGCTTTGAGTAGAGTCGCGATCTCTTGTGCATTCTGTGGTGACGCCGCAAACACCTGTAACGCTTTCCCCCAACGCCCATCAACTAAATCCGCAAGCACTTGTTGACTTGGACTTGCCCAACTTATATCAGCTTGGCTTTTAGTTAGTTGAGAGTGCAAGCGAATCAGATCAATCTGCGCTTGCGCGGCTTCTGGGATTCGTCCCTTTCGCTGTTTCTTAATAAATTGTAACCATTCAAAAGCTGGTGTCCATAATCCACTACGAGCAATTAACAAAGCATTTTGGTAAGCTGAATCCTGACTAGCCGCAGGTGTCAGAGAAATTGCTTCAAGTTGGATTGGACAGGGGATAAACTTGACAGGTTTGACTTGATAAACGCGCAACTGAGGTTCTAAACCTACCGTTTGATCCACAACTAACTCTTTTGGGCTACCATTTGTTGCAGGTAGCCATTGAGGAAGTTGTCCGGTAGTACTTATCCAAGGCAACATCAGTTGAAGATAAGTGTGTTCGGGGTTGTAGTACACAATGTGACCGTAGGCGATCGCATTCTTTCCAGAAGTGCGCTCACCCCGCAAATAAAACCACATGCCCGATGATGGCGTACCGTCTTCAAAACGTCCAATTTGGCTCAGAGGTAAAGTATTGCTGCTTCCTTGATTGTCATCCGTTGTGCGATCTAAAGTAGCGAATACAGAGGATTCTTCTGGTCCGGAGACAGGGAGTTGAGTCACCAGATGGTAGTATTTTTCTGGCAGATCAATTGAACGCTGATAAATTCTCAGTTCAACTAGATATTGACAATCTGACTGACAATTGGCACTTCTGTGAAAAACTGGTAGTAAAAAAGATTTTGTTGTATCACTCTCTAGAGGCAAGATTTCGCCAACTATCTCTCCCTGCTGACTTAAGGAGGCTTGAATTTGTTGGAGTGTTTGAGAGCTTTCTTCGTTGCTTAGCGGAATTTTTGCCCATTGAGGTAAAACTTGATTTAGCCCGACGAGCTGCTCTGGGTTAAAGATAAATTGGATGCTAATCCAAATAAAAGTTGTAATCAAACCAGCACTACTCAACAAAACTACAAACGCGACTATTGACAAAAGGCACCTTTTGCGTATGTTAAAAGTTACATTAGCCGTGCCTTTCGGCTTTTTCGGAATTTTTTTAGAGATGCGCTTGTTCGTACTCTGATTCTGCTGATTAGATTTGTGAGGTTTTGGCGCTGGTTTTGATAGGGGATCGACCATGCTACTTCTCAGTATATTTAACAGGTATTTTGTCTAAGGTATTTTCTTTTATACTCGTGTTCTTTAGAGATTGCCTAGTGATCCTAGATCCCCGACTTCTTTAAGCGACTTCCAAAAAATAATTCTCCAACCTAGATTGAAGTTTTTTAATCAGTATTCTTGTGGTGGTTCACGAGTACAACCGCCCACATTCTACTTGGCGATTGATAAACGCCTCAAAATCCTCATCCAATGTCACACTTGTGTTTTTCAGCATCTTCGCTTTAAAAAGTGATATAGCAAAATATATTATATATAGGAGAGATGTTAGGAGTTGATTTCGGTATTAATTGTGATTGAGGATATAAAAATGGAAACCACAACCAAAAGACAAGTGCTATTAAAAGTTATCTATGAAAAATTAGAACAAGCTTACGAAGATACTTTGGAGGATGTCATTGAATTGTTAGATATTCGCAAAGCTGAAGATGAAGAAGATATTCAAGCTACTAAAGAAGCTAACAATGATACTTCTATCAGTTGGGAAGAATACAAGCGAGAATTAGAATCGTGACCTATCAAATAGAAATTAAAAGTAAGGTAGCAAAAGAATTAAAAAAGCTACCCAAGGATATTAGAGATAGGATTAACGAAAAAATTCTTGAACTAGCTGAAAATCCCCGTCCTAGTGGCGTTGTAAAACTAGAAGGAAGTAATGATACTTATCGTATTCGCATGGGTAGCTATCGCGTTTTATACGATATCTTTGACGATATTTTACTGATATCCGTTATAAGAGTAGGACATCGTAGAGAAGTGTATCGGGATGAATAACTAGTAACAAATACATTATCAATCAAATTACTAAGCATACTACCCTTGAATGGAGTCTCGCTTCACTAAAATATCCTTGCATGTACTCCTTATCCGCTATCTAGTCGCTCATTCAACCGATACTCTACTCTCTAAAGCGCAACTACGAACGGAATAAAAACCTTCCATTTTTCTTCAGCAAGCGCTAAAGTAGTCATTCATTTTACACATTTCTGCTATACACCATGTGTAGATTACTTCCCTAATTGCCGTGGGTTTCCTGGCTCATATGTGGTTCAACTAGCAGCAAACTCAGTAAATTTCCGTTTGTATGGGGCTTTAAAACCCAAAACTATATCTTGTTTAGGAACTCCAGCTTCTACTAATTCATTAGCTACTCCTATTTCCGTTCCATCGCGTTCGATCCAAATTTTGCCATCTTTAATTTCTACGTAAATAATACAACTAAATATTCGCGTTAGCTCTTCAGGGTAAGCGCATCTAAAAATGTAGCTAGTTGTACAGACGTTTAAGAAGAATGAT
>JAQYWP010001020.1 GCA_029379285.1 Rhizonema sp. PD38 | reverse complement strand
GTGTTTATATGACACATTTAGCTACTTTGACAATCTTAGCATCCTGATTAGCAGCAAGTCAACTGTCTTTAGGTGGTTTTTATTCAAGCTTTATAAGTTATAATTTTTAACAAAGTAGTATTTCTACTAAAAAAGATTAATATTCCCTTTTAATGAATTGGCTCCCGCTCAAGAGCGAGATAGTTTTTGCTATTTGTCTAAAAGATTAATTTTCCCTCTTAATGAATTGGCTCCCGCTCGAAAGCGAGAGAGTTTTTGCTACCTGTCTAAAAAATTAAGAAACTCCTTGATTTAGGTCACTTCAGCAAGGAGTTACAAATCAAGATTTGGCTAATCGTGAAGAAATAGTTAGTGACGTTAATAACTATTTAGATAATTCACGATTTGCTTCTCAACCACAGTCATTAAAGTATGACCGAGGATAATAATGCTTCGTCAATTCATAATTTTTGTCATCACTGCACTTCTTTGTTTATTTGCATTACCTGGATGCTTCCCGCAAGATCATAGTAAATCAGCTTCAGCTTGGGAACCAAACATTGCTTATCATTGGATTGATATAGCAATCACAGCTACCGCCCATGATGTCAAGCGCTATGGGGCTAGACCAACAGTTGGTTCCCGTTCCTTAGCTATCCCAGCAACTTCGATGTTTGACGCTTGGGCTGCATACGATGACAAAGCCGTTGGAACCCGCTTTGGAGGAACGCTTCGTCGTCCGCAATCCGAGAGATATGCTGCAAATAAACGCAAGGCGATAAGCTATGCCGCTTATCGTACTTTGCTTGATGTGTATCCAGATGAGGCGACTTATTTTACCAAACAGATGCTTGAACTTGGATTTGATCCAAATGATTTATCTACCAACAAGGCCACTCCGCAAGGGATTGGGAATACAGTGGCAGCAGCTTTGATTGAATACCGTCACCACGACGGAGCTAATCAACTTGGGGATGAGATTGGTTCGAGTGGAAAGCCTTACTCTGACTATACTTTTTATCAAGCCGTCAATACAATAGACAAAATCAATGATCCAGATCACTGGCAACCCATCGCTTTTTCTGATGGTAAAGGTGGAACTAAAACATTGGGATTTCTTACTCCCCACTGGTATCGAGTTAAGCCTTTTGCTCTGTTACGATCTGACCAGTTTCGTCCGCCTCCACCGCCATTAGTCGGTTCTGATCAACTGCTTACTGAAGTCCACGAAGTAATGAAATTCAATGCAAACTTGACTCCTGAGCAGAAAGCATTGGTAGAGTTTATGCGGGATGGTCCCTCTTCAACTGGTCAATCTGGTCACTGGATAAAGTTTGCACAAGATGTTTCTCGACGCGACAAGCATGATCTCGATCAGGATGTAAAAATGTTTTTTGCTGTATCGAATGTAGCCATGGATGCTTTCATCGCAGCCTGGGATGCAAAACGTGAATATGACTCTTCCCGCCCCTGGACTCTGGTTCATTATTATTTTAAGGGGCAACAAATTGAAGGTTGGGGCGGAGTAGGCAAAGGAACCATAAAGATGCTTGGTGAACAGTGGCACCCGTATTCGCCGACTGCCTTCATCACACCGCCTTTTCCTGGTTATGTATCAGGTCATAGTACGGTAAGTGGGGCCTGTGCAGAGATGCTTAGGCTTTTTAAAGGCAGTGATACTTTTAACGAATCAGCAGCAGTTAAAGCTGGTGCGCTAACCGAGCCAGGCTTCGAGTCCCTAGTCACGCTTAAATTTCCAACTTTCACGTTTGCAGCAGATGCTGCAGGCATTTCTCGCCTGTATGGTGGCTATCATACTCATTCAGATAATATCGAAGGCTTAAAACTTGGTCGTGAAGTAGCTCAATTTGTGTGGCGCAGAGTGCTTGAACACATTAATGGCACTTCAGGGTAAGATGTTGTAAATGTCCTGAACAGGTTCTTTTATTAATAATAAAAGAACCCATCCCTATCAACGGAGATGAGAATTTGATTGGTCTAATATGATGGAGACAAGTATGGGGGATAGAACTTATTTTCTAAACCATTCGAGTTGATTCATAGCTGATTTGTATCTCTATAGATCAAACACATTTTCATTCTCTTTTTCTCTGCTGATTTACGCCGTTGATTTTCATAATTATCAGCAGTTGTTGTTTCTAATCCTAAAATGGAGTGCATATCAGGCTCAAACGTTACCTGCATCGTCAGTTTCTTCTTAAATTATAGGGTTATATCTCTAAAGTTTTCGAGCAATTTTTGCTCATATTCTGTGCAGATAGACTCTGGGTAAAACTTGTTCAGGAACTTTAGATCCCCGACTTCTTTAAGAAGTCGGGGATCTCGGTAATTTCAATCAATCCAAAATTCCTACAGTTGTTTCACTTCAGAAACCAACTTTGCCACCATATCTTTAGCGCCACCAAAGAGCATTGTTGTTTTATTCTTGTAGAACAAATCATTATCTACACCAGCAAAGCCCGTACTCATCCCGCGCTTAATCACAATTGTCTGCTTTGCCTTATCCACTTCCAGAATAGGCATCCCGTAAATTGGACTATTCGTATCGCTCCGGGCTGCTGGATTGACGACATCATTTGCCCCAATCACTAGTGCAACATCTGTCTGATCGAATTGGGGATTGATATCTTCCATGTCGTGAAGCTGTTCGTAAGGCACATTTGCCTCTGCCAACAACACATTCATATGTCCCGGCATTCTTCCAGCAACTGGGTGAATGGCATATTTCACCTCAACACCCATACGTTCGAGATTATCTGCCAACTCGCGGATGCTATGCTGTGCCTGTGCAACCGCCATCCCGTAACCAGGAACAATAACCACAGAACGAGCATAACCCAACATCATCGCGCCTTCTTCTGGATCTATGCTGCGGACACTCTTATCGGTTGTTCCTGTAGCTCCACCCGTAGCACCAGATGTATTACCCGTACCAAAAGCACTGAACAGTACACTAACGAGAGAACGGTTCATTGCCTTACACATAATTTGGGTAAGGATTATACCAGATGCTCCCACCAATGCCCCGGCGATGATTAACATATTGTTCATCACCACAAATCCAGCAGCCGACGCGGCTAAACCTGAATAAGAGTTCAAGAGTGAAATAACGACAGGCATATCGCCGCCGCCGATGGGGATGACAAACATCACACCCAACACTAAAGAGACAATAACGACTCCTAAAAATACGGCAAGGTTATGTGGTTCAACTAAAAGATAAGCGCTACCACCCAAATATGCAATCAGAAGTAAGAAGTTAAACGGTTGCTGGAAAGGAAATGTAATCGGCGAACCGCTCATAATTCCTTGTAGTTTCGCAAAGGCAACCATACTACCTGTAAAAGTGACACCACCAATTAACACATCCAACAACATGGAAATGTTGATATCAATAGGTATAGGCTGAGATCCTCCTAGCAACCGCCAGAACTCAGCAACAGCTACAAGTGCAGAAGCCGCACCTCCAAGTCCATTCAGCAAACCCACCATTTGGGGCATTTCTGTCATTTGGACTTTGTAGGCAATGAT
>JAQYWP010001019.1 GCA_029379285.1 Rhizonema sp. PD38 | reverse complement strand
ATCCTACGCTTTATATATGGGTTTCAAAAAGGAAAAGTTTTACAATATCTTTAAGGATAGCAAACATTCTGTATAAGACAGATTCATCCATTGCTTGCCTAAAAAAATCTCTAACTCTGGCTCCTGACTCCTAATTTATTCGGTATAAGAATAACAGGACCTTCTGTGATAATCTTGTACAAATTTTGATTTAGTATATTGAGTTTGACTTTAAATTCATGGATTCTTTATTTATCGATTCTTTACTTAAAGACTTGAAAAACCCCGATGAAACAGTTCGCGAAGAGGCAACAATGAAGCTCTGGCGTATCTGGTATCAGCAAAAGGGAATTTATGGGCTGGAAATGATTGAACGTAGTCAAAAGCTCATGGATTTAGGAGAAATTACTGAAGCGGAAGCAGTACTCACAGAAGTTATCAGCAACCTACCAGATTTTAGTGAAGCTTGGAATCGCCGTGCCTATCTTTACTACACCACCTCTGAGTATCAAAAGTCACTGGCTGACTGTCAGATGGTTATCCATCTCAATCCAGTGCATTTTGGTGCACTTCATGGTCTGGGTTTGTGTTATGCCGCAATGGGAAATTATGTAGAAGCTATCCTCGCTTTTCGCCGTGCCTTAGAAATTCAACCTTATTCCCAATTAAATCAAAAATTAATTCTCGAATGCACTCTCAAATTGTAGTTTTGAGAGTAAACCGGTCACCTACCCATCATTAAAGAATGTGGGTATGGCTGAGGTTTGTGATTTCACAGGGGAGTGCCTTAGATTGAAGTACCGTTTCTTTGGACATAGCTCCCCTCATAGCCGCAGTAACGAGGTTCCCTCCATCAGCCGACTTTGCATCTCTTCAGTCTGAATTCTTCAAACCTAATTTTTACCTTCTTCTTATCTTTAGATACTGTGAAAAGTTATAAAGAAAAGCCTTGATTTTGTTGCGTGTTCTATCTGTGTAAATCGCATTCAGAAAAACTACAGATTTAAGTATAAAGCCCACTAAAAAAAGCAGGGTAAGAGACGCGTAGCGTGAAATACAAGGCGATGTGCAAGATTTAATCCCACGTTTTTAAGCGTGGGATTAAAGCAGCATAGTTGAAATATTTTGAGCAATGTACGTGACGGCAGTTAATAACAGTAGTGAAATTATAGGAGTCATAAATGATACATAAAAATGAAGAAAGGCTGTAATGACTGTAAAATTCGGGTTTTCATCTCAGTATATTCTCATGAATAATTCCGTATTTCTGTACGCTTTAGTGAATTTTCCCTTTTTAAGAAGTAAGATTTGAGTGTAAAACTTGAAAACATCTAGAACGTATATCGGGAAATATAGATGAAATTTCCGGATGTGCGTACAGCGATCGCCTTCAGAAGATACACATTACTACTTCAAAAAGTGTATCCTAATTTACTAAAGGGATGTAGTTGCGGTTTTAATTATCATGTTTTATTAAATAAGCATAATTTATATCAGGAGATATTATGGTGATGAGTGAAATTAAACGGCAGTTGGTTATAATTGGTGGAGCGGAAGATAAAGAAGGAGATTGCCGGATTCTGCGAGAATTTCTGCGATGCGCTGGCAGCACCAAAGCTCGGATTGTCATTTTAACTGCGGCAACAGAACTACCAAGGGAAGTAGGAGAAAGTTATATTAAAGTTTTTGAAAGGCTTGGAGTCGAAGAAATTCAGATAGTTGACACTGAAACTCGTGAAGATGCGTCTTCATCCACAGCTATACAAGCTATTAACAACGCTACGGGCATATTTTTTACTGGAGGAGATCAAGCCCGAATCATTAGCATTCTTAAAGATACAGAAATAGATGCAGCAATTCACGAACGCAGCGAGGAGGGCATTGTTATAGGTGGGACTAGTGCTGGAGCTGCTATTATGCCAGATGTGATGATTGTAGAAGGAGACTCACAGACAAACCCTCGGATTGAAATTGCAAATATGGGTCCTGGTTTAGGTTTCCTTCCTGGAGTCGTCATCGATCAGCATTTTTCCCAGCGAGGACGTTTAGGTCGCTTACTTTCAGCCTTATCACAGCAGCCTGCTGTTCTAGGATTTGGCATTGATGAGAATACTGCCATGCTGGTAACTAATAGCCTGATTGAAGTGATTGGGGAAGGTTGTATCACGATTGTGGATCAATCAGAAATCATACACACCAACGTTGAGGATATTCTCAAAGATGAGCCATTGGCAATTTGTGGAGCAAGACTTCATATTCTGCCAAATGGATATAAATTTGACTTAAAAACCCGCAAACCCATACTCAGTAATTGTAATGTAAAAAATGTTACCAATTTTGCAGGTCAAGCTAATTCGTCATTATCACTTCAATAATTTGAGTTATTAATTGCTAATTAGTGATATGCCTCCGACCCGAAGTCGCCAATACCAAACTGACTAGGAAAGGAGGTAGGATGTAGCAAATACCACTAGATCTAGGAAAAGACATAATAATTAATCCTCTAAGAAATGGAAATCTAAAAATTGTTAGAACTGCACCAGCACATTATTAAGTGGCATGGCATACTCAATAAAAGCTGACAGCCTCACTTCATAGCTGTCTTCAACGTAAGATTTTTTAGTTAAATACTACGTTTCTTAAACTAAAACCATCTTCAAGTTGTTTGTGCCTAACTAACTTAGCGTCTCCTCTTCATCAAATACTGTCAATACATCTGGATTACAGCGATTAATTTTGACTACAATCTCTTGGGCTGCTTCGCTTTCAATATCTTCAACATAACCAGGGTAAATAGTTTCTGCTTCCTTTAAGTTCTGAAAAGGTCCGAAATAGTAGATACAGTGAGGCTTCGCTGTGCTAATTTCCACCCACCAACTAGTATTTGGTTTTAACAGAAAGTCTGAAAAGTCTTTTTTGAGTTTATAAAGTAGTGTCATATCATTATCTATTTGCCTAATTGTTTGCTTTGCAAAGTTTTGCTTTTGTCGATGTTTCTATTAAGAGACATTAAAGATTCTTTCATTTTCTCCTATTTTAATAAGGAAAAAGCACGATTATAAGGGTTAATTTTTTGGAGTAAGTTTGGATTTTTTGCTGAAATAGCTCTGAATCAAGGAGTGATGGCAACAAGAGTTTAGTTGGAGAGTGCTTGGTGTTGAAAAAGTTAGGCGGTTCTTCGTACCTGATTCAAACAATGATTCTCTTGAAGAAGCAAACAAGGAGCATTCCTTATCTATGCGTGCGGCAACAACTACCTATGTGACAGTACTAGGTGCGGAATGTGGGTTACAATGCATCCGGCTCAAGCAAGTCATAAACGACTCATTTTTCCAGATATGTTGGGACTATAACGATGAGTTCGGGCGCTTCAAAAACTCTGCCTCTTCTGGCGTTGTGACTCGACTGAGAATGTTGTTGCGATGAGGAAAACGCCTGAAGCGCTCGATAATCTCTAAGTGTCGCATAACGTCCGGGATAATTTCCGCGCTGTCTGGATCACAGGGTAAGCGCATCTAAAAATGTAGCTAGTTGTACAGACGTTTAAGAAGAATGAT
>JAQYWP010001018.1 GCA_029379285.1 Rhizonema sp. PD38 | reverse complement strand
TGTATAGGAAGTGTATTGAAACCAAGCGGTAGGATGCAGGCAGCTATTAAGGGTTCTTGTAGCGCCCGGACAGATAAAGTGCCACGAATCGCCCTTATTTCAGCATTTTCTGGAGAAGCTGATCGCCTCGTTGACGAAATGCAACTGAATAACGGAGCCAACCAATTCGACGGCTGTACGGTGATCAATGGTCATCGCTTTAGCAAAGGGAAGCTGCGTGGTAAAAATGTGGTAGTGTTGCTAACAAACATTAGTGTTGTGAATGCCTCTATGGTGACTCAATTAACCTTAGACAAATTTCGCATTACTAATGTTATTTTCAGTGGAGTCGCTGGAGGAATTGGCGGTATCGGCGCAAATGACAACAATCCAGATACGCCCAATGAGACTCCAATCGGATCGGTTACCATTCCGGAACGCTGGGGCTTTCATCAAGAAATGTATTTTAACAACACCCGAGATACAGTTCCTTGTGCTTTCTCAGTCGGATTGCAACTCAACCATACATTACAAGAAGCATCGCAGGAAGCTCAAAGCTGTAACTTTATATCCGGAACTGCACAATCGCTAGGCTTAGCTAATACCGGGACAATCGTTGCACCGGATGCGAAAAATGCTTTTTTACGTAACACTAACGTGAGTTCTGATAAAATCCCCCAATATTTCTTAGATGCAAATAACATACAGCAACTCCGCTCAGTGCCATTCCCAAATGTACCAACTAATCCAAACACAAATCAGAATCTCAGGTTTTGGTTTACCGTCGATCCACACATGTTAGCTAAAGCTCGCAAAGTTAATGTCGAACTTTTAAACTGTGCACCAGTCGATAGCAACGGAAAATGTAACAGTACGCCGCTCAATCCCGCTCCTCGGATCATTGTGGGTGGAAATGGACTTAGTGGTCCTACTTTTGTCGATAATGCTGCTTATCGCAAATACGTGGCAACAAATTTAAACTTCGACGAACACGGTAACAAAAACAGCAATACTGAGGTGTTGGTTGCAGATATGGAAACTACAGCTTCGGCAATGGTGGCTTTTTCCAATCGTGTACCCTTTATTGCAGTACGGAGTGTCTCGGATCTTGCGGGCGGTGGTGAGCAGTCAGCAGCAGCACAACTACAGACTTTCTTTGCAGTAGCAGCTGAAAACCAAGCACGCGTCGTGTTGAAGCTAGTAGAATTATTGTAGGATAAATGAGCAATTCACCCTTGTTTTCCGTTAAATATAGCGATACGGCTTAAGCCGTTGCCCTTGGCATCGCACTCTCAAGTTAACAGATCAAACATTGCAAAAAATGGCAGACGCTCACCTTCAGACCTTAACGGGTGACAAGGCAACTCTAAGCTATACGGGACAAAACTTTGAGAAAATGGTGAGGACAAAAAATAGGGAGCATTGTTGTGGCTCCCCTCTCACATATGTTCCCTGTATCTTACCAAACAACCTTACGTGCCCATCTGAATGAAAGCCGACAACTACCTTACAGCTTCTGTTGTTATTGCTACAGGTTCATCGTCAGGTCAAACTCTCCATCTTAGCCAGCGTCTTTCCTCAAGCGATCCAATATTGCAGTCGCGGTCCGGTGCCTACAACGCTTTTTGAGCTTGCCTCAACTCAATGTCAAACTTTTGTGGTTTCCTCTGATCAAATATTCGATTCGACAGGTACAAACGGGACGGGACTTAAATCGAGATCTGCGTCGTCATCTCAAGAAACTCAAACATCATAAATATGGCTATTGGATCATCGCGATTGACCGCACCCAATGGAAAGGACGGAATGTATTTATGGTGAGTTTGATCTGGGGCACTCATGCCCTTCCTCTGTATTGGGAGGTTTTAAAACAGGTGGGAAACAGTGACCTGAAAACTCAAAAACGGCTTTTAAAAGCGGGGAAGCCCCTATTTAAGAACTATCCTGTTTTGGTGTTAGGAGACCGAGAGTTCCACAGCCCGCTCACTGGCAGAATGGCTTGATTGCGCGAGGTATATCCTTTGCCCTTAGACAGAAGAAAGATTTCCATTTCACTGCAGCATTGAATGAGGAGTATCAAGTACTCAAAAAGCTTGGGTTTAAACCTGGAATGTCCAAATTTTATCAGGGGATTTTGTGCAACAAAGGCGACGGAATAGGACCGTTTAATCTGGCAGTTTATTGGAAACAAAAATATCGTCATAAGGGACCGAAAGAACCCTGGTATATTTTGACCAATCTGCCCACTCTTAAACAAGCATTGGACGTCTATTGTTGTCGATGGGGAATTGAACAACTTTTCAAGGATTCTTAACGGGAGGCTATAATTTAGAAGAAGCAAAAGTGAATGACTCCCGGTTTTTAGCCTTAGTATTATTAATTGCGTTAGCGAAGCGGCTCCTCCGGAGCTTCGCTTATAGTTTGGCCACTCTCCAAGGACAATGGATCAAGAAATCAGGCATAGAGATTTACGCCGGACGTATTAAAGAACACAAAGATAAGACTCCAAGACAGAGTGAGTTTAGCCTCGGACTATATGGGCAACGATGGAAATATGGGATGGAATTATGGGCTGATTGGGTGCTGAATCAGCCAAGCGCTCAAACCTCATAAACGCCTCTATTTTCAGCGGGGCTTTTATGCTCTGTCCCTTATACAACAAGCTTTATAGCTAGGTTGTCACCCGTTAAGCCTTCAGACTGAATGAATTGAAGAATCGTACTCCTGTACCAGCGAGCGCAGATGCGATGCCAAGGGCAACCACTTCGTGGTATCGCTTGTCAGAATTGTTTCATTCAACGCTCTTATCTTCCTGCAATGTTTCTATCTCTATTATTTTTCTTCCAATCATTTGCAGTCGGATTTTATGATGCTTTGGGAGCAGGGAGATCAGTTGAAGTTGCCTACAAGTTTGGCGTGAATGCCATTCAAATGGAAGGTATTTCAGAAGAAATGACTCCAATTATTAAAAAAAAATATAATCTTACCAGTACGGTTTTCAATCAGAGTTTTTCCCAAAACTTGCCTCCAGTAAAGAACCAGTTTATGTCTGTGCCACCTACTCAAGCTATTGAAGTGTTCTTCTCTTATGCTCAAGAAGATGAAAAACTACGAGACAAGCTAGAAGAGCACCTAAGTCTTTTGAAGCGAGAAGGAGTGATTACAGGCTGGCACAACCGAAAAATTGAAGCAGGAAAAGAATGGGAGAATGAGATAGACGCACACCTGAATACAGCTGGGATAATTTTGTTGCTGATTAGTTCAGCTTTTATCGCTTCAGACTATTGCTGGGATGTTGAGGTAAAACGGGCAATGGAAAGGAATGAAGCTGATGAAGCTCGAGTTATTCCTGTAATTATCGACTCAGTAGAGTGGAGGAGCGCACCGTTTGGAAGGCTTCTACCTCTACCCAAGGGTGGTAAAGCTGTGAAAAAGTGGGGGAATCGTAATGAAGCATTTTCAAGTGTTGCGCAAGATCTCAGAAAAGTAGTAAAGGAATTGACAGCAAATTCATAGAAGTATAATTGTTGACATTCTGTTATTATGACTAGATAAAGTG
>JAQYWP010001017.1 GCA_029379285.1 Rhizonema sp. PD38 | reverse complement strand
GATCCTAAGTCTGGCTAATCCAAGTGTTTTTTTCTCCCTCGTGAGAAATCCGGGATAAGTACATGCCTCAAACTGGGTATCAGGCTTGGCTTTGATTTTAGCATGATGAAATTTAAATCCCGACAACTCTTACGAAGTCGGGATTCTAACCAAAAAAAACACCCCGAATCACTTCTATGATTCCGAGTGTTGTGTGTGTAAGTGAGAAAAATGAAAAGGGAAAAATTGAAGATCAAGCGCTTCTAATTTTTTAGAAGCCCACACCTATGACGAAGCGGAGGTGTGTCGAGTCATCATAAGAAAGCTACCTATATTCATAGTAACCTCGAACCCATTCCCGACCGTAACGGGTATCCTCCCAATGAGCAGGAATCCAAACACGACGCTCATAACGCTCTTCAGCGTATCTACCTGGATATGCAGGATACGCAGGCGCTGCATATACGGGCGCTGCATATACAGGTGCTGGATATGCCGGTTCTACATATACACGTGCGCGATGAGGATTAAGAATAATTTCAAATGCTGATGCTTTCTGTGCAGGTATTGCAGCAATCACTAGTGGTAGAGAAAGCATTGAGCCAATAATAATACGTTTCATAGGGAACTTTCCAAATGTTAATTCATTTATCTTGAGCCGATTAAACTCTAACCTAGCCTTGGTTTACACTTCTCAATTGTAAAAATAGAAATTACTATATATCCAGGAAAATAGTCACAAATGTCCGTATAACTTTAGTGGGGTTCTTGAGTATGACGAATGTCATGAGCTGCCTTGCAAAAAATATAAGGTTCAGTGAAGGTGTCTGTTGGAATTTTTAACTGTCTTGAGACGCCATGATTGAAGCGTCTCGACATTGATTGACAGTAGATAAATTATCTTAAATGAACCGTCTTGGTATTTAAGCAACTTATTTTTGATTAAAACCTAAAACAGCGATCGCATGCGTGTACTGCGGATCGGATTGAGTAGCAAACAAAGCTGGGTTAGCTTCTAGCTGCTGCTGCTGAGGCTGTGTTAAGTCTATTTTGACATCAGGCGTAATCCCTTTGTGACCAATATCAGTGCCTTTCGGGGTGAAGTAATGTTCTATTGTGACTGCCAACCCACAACCATCTGAGAGCGGAACAACTTCTTGCACTAAGGCTTTGCCAAAGGTTTGACTGCCAACAACCACTGCTCTATTGTTATCTTTGAGAGCAGCAGTGAGAATTTCACTAGCACTCGCCGAGTCGCCATCTACCAGCACCACTAAAGGCTGTTTGGTTAGTGCAGTACCTTCGGCTTTAAATTCCTCAATTTTCCCGATCCGATCTACCTCACGGACAATCACACCATTATCCAACCACATCCGAGCAATTGCTACACTTGAATCTACCAAACCACCAGGATCGCCGCGTAGATCCAATAGATATCCATCGACATGTTGGGCTTTGAGTGCTTGGATTGCTCGACGCATTTCATTAGGAGAGGTAGCACTAAACTCAGTTAAACGGATATAGCCAATGCGCTTTCCGTCTGACGGCTTGACAGTATAGCTGACTGTTGGCAATTCCAAATTCGCACGGGTTAGGTTCACGTTAAAGCTATGATGCATAGCTCTTTCAATCTTGAAGGTAATTGGTGCACCTACTTTACCGTACATTAGTTTCGAGGCATCTTCTACTTTTATGCCTTGAGTCGATTTGCCATTAATAGCTAGAATCTCATCCCCAATCTTAATGCCTGCCTTGAATGCAGGGGATTTCTCAAGCACTTTCACGATTATGAGTCGCCCGTTATTCTCATTCATTTCGATCGCAATTCCCACCCCAGATGTTTCCCCAGAGGTTTCGTCTGTCAATGCTTGATATTGATTGGGATCGAGAAAACGGGTGTAGGGATCTCCTAGCTGTTTCAAAGCTACGCGAATGGCAGTGTAAGCTTGTTCTCGGGAAGTATAGTCTTTGCTCAACAAACTTTGTCTGGTTGCTTGCCAGTCAACGTGATTGAATGTACCATCCACATATTCGTGGTTAACGATTTGCCAGACTTGATCGACCAAGGCTTTTGGACTATTGTGTAACTTAGCACAGGTTAAACTACACCCAAAAAAGCTCAGTACAAATAGACTAGCAGTCGTAACAAACACTCTACCACCGAACGCAACTTGGCGCATTGAGCAGCATTTTGAGAATTTAAGCATTAGAATTCACCCTCTAAGATCACTTTCGCTCGATGTAAAAACTGAAACTCTTACTTAGAAATAGTTTTACCTATAAAAATCCGAACCGATTATTCTCAACGTTTGCAATTGCTAGTCTCCTTACCAAATCTGAGCTTCATCATTTAGCCTCGATTTTTATCGGCATAGAGTGATAAAAGGGGGGTTAAGACGAAAGGAAAGTACTCAGTATTTAGATTGAAGTACTACCACTCAGTCTGATTTGAAGGGAATTATGTCAACTTTCTCATATTTATTTATTCTTCTGTTGGAACTCATTAGCAATACCCATACTGGGATTGAATTTTAATTCCATTCAGAATCATATTGACAAATTGAAGCTGCTATACACAAGTGACGTTAGTTAAGTTTTTTATTGTCAAAAATGTGACTTAAGTCATGAGTACATTCATTACCTTTGACACCTATTGCTACTTTACGCTAATTCGTATGATTAACCTTGCTTAAACTCAACAAGCTTCCAAAATCTGATGATTAGGAAAACTGAAAGTATTTGTAGAACAACTTTTAATACTCATTCTCCGAAGACGAGGAGGAAATACAGAACCAAAGACTTCGTAGACATCAAGGCAAAAGTAATTGGGAGCAGCGCGATTTTGTGAGATTTGATTTTTCTTATCAATAAAAGAGGGTTATTGATAATAAGCAAGTTACATTTTACTTAATTTAAATATTTTTACTTAAACACGTAATTACAAACGGTAGTTAAAATGACGTTAGCTATCGGACTGCACTTTGTCACTAAAACAGTGCTGAGTAATGAGTGAGCTCGTAAAAATTCAGCTATGCTCCCACGCTTATTTATCTATGAGGTTATGGGCGCACTCCAAAAATTACTTTTAACGTGGTTGATCCGTAGTGGCACGTCGGGAAGCTTCTGCTTTTGGTAAATATTGCGTTGGAGTTGGGGTTATGCATTTTTTCACTATCAGACAGAGTGCTAAAAAAAGCCAAATTGAATCAGGATTTTTGAGGATTGCTTTATTTGGCTTTAGCTCAACATTTAGAAAAGTTAATCTGAGGATATTCAAGATTTTGAAATCATTGAAACAGAAACAAGCAGTGGCACCAATATGCTTATTTGTTATTATCTTATTGGGAGTTTTAGTTCATGTGCTTCCAACCTTTTGGAATTACAAAACCGATCAATTAGGAAAAGAGGAAGATATATATTATCTATGGATAGAAGGAAAGCGAATTCTGTCAGGAGAAAATCCCTATGCCAGGATTTTACTGAGCAATATGAGAGACAACCAAAAATACGCTACGTATTTTCCGCTTTTCTATATAATGTCTTATTTGACACAATTATTAGG
>JAQYWP010001016.1 GCA_029379285.1 Rhizonema sp. PD38 | reverse complement strand
TGCAAATTGTAGTGATGCGAGTTGTATCGTAGCGGAAGCACAGAGGGTTTTGAGCATGGCAAAACCTGGCACTCAAATAGTTCCAGCTTTAGCAGGTCAGTGGGGACATTCTGTTAACAATCGCCCCTCACTAGAAGTGCAAATGCAAGCACTACGACAACTTGCCCCGCAATTGAAGGGAGTCAGTCATTTTGCCTATTCTTGGCAAAACCCCGAACACGATAACGATCGCAAATTCTGTCGCGTTCGGTAAGTTCAATTATGTTGGAAATCCTTGAAAAAGCTACATGTTCAAGCTGAGAGCTAAATGCTTACTCTGGGAAACTCATTAAAATTTCCAGTTCACCATACTGGATTGGTCATTCGATTTATGTTTTTGGTAAGGAGGAAAGATATGCTGCGACTAACATGGAGACAGTTTTGGCTAATAACAGCAGTAACTTTAGCTATGGGTGTGACTGTACCAGTTATAGCTCAAAACACCCAACAAAACTCAACACAACAAAACCCACCTGCACGTACATATCACCCTGGCTATTGGCAACCAGTTGCAAGGATAAATCCAACACAGCCAGTTACTGTTGTCTTGAACAATCAAACAAAGTCGTCTCTGAAATACAATTTTCTAGATGGGCGTGCTGATAGTGACTTAGCTGTAGGAGCTACTCAGCAACTCAAGAATGTTTCCCTACCTGTCAACATTGCCATTTATGATGCCTCAGCACAAGCTGCGACTAGTGAGGTTGATGGTTTAAGATATGAAACGGCAATCGCGAACAATGTACTCACAGTCACGGTTATGCCTGCTCAGTCTACAGGTTATCACGTGCTTAACATTGCTAGAAATGGAGGTATTTACAAATATTAAATGCCATCATTTTTCAGGCTTACAAGCTATCAATGAAATAAGCTAATCGAGAATCCAATGCTTGTCAGGAACAAAGTATACGCTTATTGAATTCTCAAAGAGCTTCCTACAAGTGTTGAACGCTTACTCGTCACCAATATTCAGTTCCTTCTTACTTTGCTTCAACTGTTTCCAAAGCAGTTTAATTTGGCTGTATGCTTCTTGAGGAGAAATTTTTCCAGATGTCTCTAACGAGGTAATATAGCCCACTTTCTGTGCAAACTCTTGGAGATTGGCATTAAAGATGAGGTTTTGTGGTTTAACTTGACCGTAATAGCGGCTGCGAGGATAGAGAAACTCGTCTTTGTCCCGAGGGGGTTGTTCCATTTGTAAATATCCTAATTTATAACCTTATATTAATCTTAATTTAACCTAAATTATATGTTACCATCATAGACCACTAGATCTATGTTATCAACAATACTGGCGGGGTGTATAAACCCAGACTCCTCTTGGATGCTTGACTATCCGAGTCTTCGTTGAGCCAACCAACAAAATGGTTCGCATATCCACGTCTTCAATCGATAATTCAGAGAGCGATCGCACGATGACTGATTCTCCTGAGCGTCCTACATTCCGAGCAACTACGACAGAGGTGTGTGGCAAGCGATACTTGAGAAGCAGGTCACGGGCTGCTGTGAGTTGCCAAGTGCGTTGTTTTGAAGCGGGGTTGTAGAAGGCGATGACTAAATCTGCTTGGGCTGCAGCAATAATGCGCTGTTCAATGATAGACCAAGGTTTAAGAATGTCCGATAGGGAAATAGTACAGAAATCATGACCGATGGGGGCACCAATTCTCGCTGCAGCGGCTTGTAAGGCTGAGATGCCAGGAGCAACTTGAATGTCGATACTGTACCATTCTGGTTGGGGATTGCGATCAATGACCTCAAATACTGCTGCCGCCATTGCGTATATTCCTGGATCTCCTGAGGAAACTACGGCTACTGTCCGCCCAACAGCAGCCAAATCTAGTGCCATCTTTGCCCGTGCTGCTTCTTCACGGTTATCAAACTCATGCCTTTGTTGCCCTTGTTGCAAGGGACCAGCTAAGTCTAAGTAAAAACTATAACCTACTAAGTCAGTTGCTTCGCTGATAATTTGCTTAACTTCCGGAGACATCCACTGCACTCCACCCGGACCGGTGCCAACAATAAAGAGTCTTCCTCTTGCCTGACCAATTGTAGTGGTATTGATGATATCAGAAGCAACAGCAATAGCAACATTGATGCCACTTTCGAGGCTTTCAAGCACTAATAAGCGACCGTCTGCGCCTGTTGCCGCCAAAGCAAGGTCTTCGCAGTGAGAGGGCGGGTTTGATATAATGTTGTGATCTACCCCAATATTATTTGTATTCAACCCACCCCTACCCACTTGCTCAAAAGAGAAGAAGCGCGATCTAACGTTGAAGGCATTGGCGATCGCATCAACAGCAGGTTCAGCAGCGTCTTTCTCCAAGGCAAACACTCCTGCCACTGATGCCACTGAGAGTCCTGCGTGGGAAAGTAAACGATGAACAAAGGCGATCGCTTCGTCTGGGTTAACTCCTACAATATTGCTAACTCCAATTGCTAGAGTTTTTGGATGATATACCAAGCAGTCGGGACTTCCCTGCACCTGCTCTTCCGTAATCCGAATTGTCAGTTGTCCGTGAACGTCAAAGGGTAATTTGCTATCATTCAACCAAGAAGCATTTCCCAACATTTTGACAGTCGCACCTGCAAGCAATTCTGAGATAAACCCTTTTGCATCCTCTGGATTTGCCAAACAATATCCTGATGGAGGAGATAAAAGTGCTGTCTGAAAGCGGAGATCCCCCGTCGTCGTCACCGCAGCTTGCACCTCCAGCAATGCGGCAATTTGTCGTGCCAAATCGTTCACACCTTGAAGCCCACCTAGTAACGGCACTACAGCACTACCATCTTCCGCCACAGCTAAAAGAGGCGGTTCAAGTCGCTTGTCGGATAAAACTGGGGCAAGAGTGCGGATCAGAATACCCGCCGCACAAATACCGATAATGGGAGTTCCGCTTGTGAACAACTCCCGTAGTGTCGAACCAAAATTTGTAAAACTGATATCGACATCACATGTACGTTCTGCCAAACCGTAGAGGATTGCGTTTGGCAAGGCAGTCATTATCCGCCGTGCAAGTGGGACACTATTTTGACCTAAAACAATAATTGCTAGTGTATTCATTATTACTTGGCAAGACTCGTAATGTTTTACGGCTGCCATTGACTTGGTATCATAATTAACGAGAAATAGGGTACAGTTTCTGGCTCTACCTCACGAAAAGGCACAATCCGTTGATTCGGCATTGTTGCTCTCTCAATATAGAGCGCTCGTTCTGTTAACCCCAATTGATTCAAGACTCCATGAACTTTGGTAAAGTGCTTACCTAACTTGATGATGACAGCAGCATCAGCAACTTTTAATCGAGCTGCTAAGAGTTCGGCTGGGAGTATGGCAGGTAGCACGATAAAAGCATCGTTACGATACGTCAGGGGAACACCTAAAGTCGATGCACTTGCCATGACGGACGATATTCCTGGTACAACTTCAGTGGGAAATTGCCCCGAAAGTCGTGTATACAGATACATGAAGCTACCGTAGAAAAACGGGTCTCCCTCACACAAAAC
>JAQYWP010001015.1 GCA_029379285.1 Rhizonema sp. PD38 | reverse complement strand
AGCATTGAGCATCGGCATCTACAAGCAGTACCGATTTATTTTGCTTTTGCAGCCAACGTGCTAGATGCACGGCAATTGTTGACTTTCCCGCTCCTCCTTTTTGATTGATTACTGCGATGCTCGGCATGACTTCGCTTAAAAACACACACTACAGTTTACAGCAATCGACGTATCAAACGTTGACGCGGATAAAGGCTTTTAGCTCAACTGAGACGCGATCGCTCCGGGGAAAGAATATTCTTTCCCCTGCCGGGTGGAGTATTCCGGAAAGCTCGCCGGACACTGTGGATGTTTGCTTTTAAAAGTTTTTCAGATCGCCAATATTTGATAGCGATGCTAACGGCTGTAAGCTACGCGACCATCGCCAACGCTACTAAAATTGACTACTAGCAAAGAAGCTAGTGGTTATAGTACATAATTACTGTAGCAGACAAGCACAGTATTTTCACCATGACCCAAACTCGAGTTCACTCAGTTATTAATATTAACCAATTCACAATGATAGTTTTTTACACACCCGCTCATTGCTGGCAGTTTCAAATCATCAAATCTGGTGGAGTAATGTTTACTGAGCGGAAAATATACTACACTCCTGAAGCCGCTGAGGTGGCGGGAAGGAATTGGATACTAATGCAAGTTGAATAAGCTTGTACGTATGAGGACGACGGTTCTGCCAGCTACTTAAAAAGTGTAGCAGGCTAATCATAGCTAGCGCAATACGGATGGCAGCTGTTGCAACGCATCGCCGACCAAATAGGGATAGTTGAACATTCAAGCCCTTACTTTGGTACTCACCACGTTTGAAACTATCAAAATGCGTATTATTTTACATCAAATGATAGTTTTTTGATTGGGTCCGGAAGCTTACAACTAGAAATAAGTGCTTATTCACAAAGCTATGGCTAAGAAAAGGAATGATAAAAAGATGGAACAAACAGGACGGGTAGTGATCATCACCGGAGACAAGGGAGGTGTGGGTAAATCCACATTTGCTAGGGGGTTGCTTCATCTGTATATCGAAAAAAAGCTGAAATACCTTGCCTATGATTCAGATCATCGCAATGCTCAATTGTACAGACACTACAACTCAGAAGAATCAGAAGTAAAGCTGCTTGATATCTTTACTCGGGGTGGGGCAGATAACTTACTCATTGATCTAGATAGTCAACGCCCCCCGCTGGCATTGGTGGATCTACCTGCCCAATCAGGGGCATTTTTTGAAAATTTCGAGAAAGATTTAGGAGTATTTGACGCTGTAAAAGATCTGGGATATAAGGTGACTATGGCGAGTGTGCTCTCCAGAGTGAAGGATTCAGTCAATATCCTGCGTGTTCTCCATGAATACTGCAAGGAGCGCGTTGATTATGTGGTGGTAAAAAATCTGTTCCACGGCGATGCTGACAAGTTTGAACGCTATGACAGTTCGGAGACTCGCATCAAGCTGAAGTCAGCTGGCGTGGTTGAAGTTTTGATGCCCGACTTATTTTTCAAGCCCTACGACTACATTGATGAGATGAATTTATCGTTTGAAGGAGTTTCAAAAAGGGGTCTAGCCGGGATACGTGCAAAATGGGACACGATGCAAAGTTATGTTAAAAAACTAGCTTGATTTGTCAGCATGTGATATCATAAAACATTGACAATTTAAAGACAGTGTTGGTTAAAAAACTTCAGACAGATCTGGGACGTGCGATCGTCATTCGACTGCAAAAGCAATTACGAAAGAAACTCAAACAATAATTATTAGCTGTGTTTTGACTCTTTCATTGGATACAGGAGTGGGTTAAGTTAAAATAAAAGCTCCAATCTCATCTAATGTCTGCGGCACAATATCCAAATCAATCAAATAATCACCAAATCGTTTAATATGACTGGTCATGTATGGGCTCAAAGCTGCTACATCTTCACGAACAATTAAATAACCATTACGCTTCAAATCACGCAAAATATCAGTTAAGTCCACCACATTGTGGAAGATAACAGCTTTTGATTGACCAAAGTCCTCACCCGACCTACCAATCGATCTAAAGTGATAAATCCAGGTAGTTCATACCTTTGCTTCACTAATTCACCAATAGCTACGTTAATTAAATCAGCCGGATTATCCATCACCTGAGCAGATTCGTAGACAGATTGAACACAAAAGTGCCTTGCATCTTTGTCAAAAGGATTAACTTTAAGATACTCACGGATAGCCGCTCGATGCCGATACATTGTTTTGGAGTTTTCATAAACCAAATCTATTTCCGTCGGCAGTTTTAAACACCCTCTTACATGATTTAATACGCTTATAGGGATTTCAGATAGCTTGGGAAAGTAACCAAGGCGCTGGAATGCTTTTAAGAAAACTACTAAGTTCAAAATGTTACTTTGTCCTACCGTCGTGCTGTAAGCAAAAGCAACTTCAGATTTTGTGGGAGTGTAAATTTCTCCGAGTTCTTTAGTCGTGAAATAGCGTTTGAATCTGGGATAAGCCGTGCGTTCTATAGATGTCACAAAAAAAGTTGTAAAAGAATACTCAACAGGTATTGAACTAAAAAATCTAGCAGCGCCGCGTGTTACTCGGAATAAGCAGTTCCGCAGCTTGGGCAAAATCGATGTTTGAAATCAGCGATCTCAAGAGAACAACTGCGACAGCGAGCGCGTAAAGTAGTACCACAAGTTAAACAATACTTGGCACGTTGCATGAGCCACACCGGATCTGGATTGGTACCTGGAATCCTTATTAAGAGAATATGGAAGTTGGTCGGTAGAAATCATCAGTCGGCAGGAACTCTATGATTACTTAAATCGTTTGACACATATTCGTCTCACCACCCATCATCGCCACCAGGCGATTCTTCAGGCTCTTTTTAATTTTGCCGTAGAACAAGGCTATTTAAGTAGTAATCCAATAGCTGGTCTAAAAAGACGCAAGCCTGATGCAGAAAAAGGAGAACACGGAACTGATGAAGTTATTCGCTACCTCACTCATGAACAGCTTACGGTTTTGTACAAACTAGTGGCGACGAATTTGAGAATGAATGCTTTGGTAAGATTGCTTCACCGTACCGGAGCGAGAATTAGCGAGCTATTAGCGTTGGATTTAGAGACTGTTGACCGACGTTCGAGGAAATTTCAGGTGGTTGGCAAGGGAAATAAACAGCGGTGGTGTTTTTACAGCGACGATGCAGCTCTAGCTCTGGAAAAATATCTTCTATATGAGAGGCATCCCCTTTGCAGTGCGCTTTTTACGGCAGAGCAACCATTGACCAGAGAGGTGACTCGCTTAAGTTACCGCCGATTTCATCAGTGTTGGAGTGATTTAATTGCTCAGAGTCCAGTACTTGTGGGAACTCGGATTCACGATTTGCGGCATACTTTCGCAACTGAACGCGTCGGATTGATGGGGATTGAGACACTTCGCGCATTGATGGGTCATGAGAACATACAGACTACATTACGTTATCAAAAAGTTACATCATCTCGAGCCGAAGAGATCGCACAACTCGCTTTAGACAAACTGACCAAATACTAGAATAATTTTCTCAAAACTAAACAATAC
>JAQYWP010001014.1 GCA_029379285.1 Rhizonema sp. PD38 | reverse complement strand
TAAGCGCACTTCCCCGCTCACGATTACCACTACCCCCGATTTATTGAGCCGATACAAATTCTCTTTATGGAGACAAGTGTGATGAACTGGCACAACGAGCCTCCTATCTGGGACATCCAAAATGGTACCATTACAATTACCTCGACTCACAAGACAGATTTCTGGCGCAAAACTTACTACAACTTCATCAGCGATAATGGACACTTCTATTACAAACAAGTCAAGGGAGATTTTATTGTTGAGGTGAAAATTAGTGGTCAGTATAAAGATCAATACGACCAGGCAGGATTGATGGTGCGTTTAGATGAAACCAATTGGCTGAAGTGTGGGATTGAACTTATTGATGGCGTGCTACAAGTTATTGTTGTAGTTACCCATGATTATTCAGACGTATCTATTGTCTCCGTACCACAAGACCTTTCTTCGATTTGGATGCGTGTGATTCGACAGGGGTCAGCTTTGCAGGTATTTTACTCTCTAGATGAAGAGAAATACACCATGCTCAGAATGGCTCATATGACATCAGTTGAGACTGTCAGTGCAGGAGTTATGTGTGCCTCACCAACTGGGAACGGCTTCACTACAACCTTCGAAGGATTCAAAGTCGAAAACTAAACAAGGTTTTTCAAGTTTTTACGGAGAATTACAAGGAATTGAGAAAGCAGTAAGCGGTTGGACATTTCATTACATGAACCGTTGACTATCAACTGTCAGTCAATAACCTCATAGAGTGATTGTGTAACCTAGATATCTTTTAGCTCAGGAACTCAGATGAAAACTACTGGCCAGTTAGGGAACTCCAAAAAAATAAATCGACCGCCTTCAAACTAAATCTCTCATCGTAGTCATGAAGTCTGCTGGGAGATCTTCCCAAGAGCGAGCTTCACATACACGGCGGTCGATTTATTTACTGGTAAGTGCCTTAGTAGAAATAGTCAGTATATAAACCAGGGGAAAGTATGTCGGAGCAGCAGTTTTTTGAGATAGATACTGAATTTATAAATGAAGTAAGTACTGAAACGATCTCGTGGCAAGGAATTGAGTCAAAAGCGGTAAGAGATGGCACAAAACTAAAGGCATTACCAACGGCAAGCGTTGAAGATCTGCGCAGAATTGATCGGGAATGTCTTTCGTGGGGAGATACTGTTCACTATCAAGAGAATCCCATCTTTGTTACTGGTTGTCAGCAAGGATTAGTTTTCGACAATGATGGCAATACCTATATTGATATAGGTATGTGGCATTCAAGCTGTAACTTTGGGTATCGAAATCCACAAATTGATTCGGAGGTTTTAAAACAATTCAATACGCTTCCCCAAGCGTGTGGTGACTTTCTACATCGCGAGAAGTTGTTAATAGCCAAACAGGTGGTCGATGCCATATACGAAAGGACTGGCATAAAGGGTCGAGTATCTTTCAATGTTGGCGGTTCCCTAGTGGTAGAGGACGCGTTGAAAATTGTTCGTAAGAATACGGGAAAAAACAAGGTAGCTGTGATGATGGGTGGATACCACGGACGCTCCCTCGCTACACTAAATCTTTCTTCCAGTCACCGCTATCGGCAGTATTTTAACGAGTTTCCAGAGCGGGCGATTATGTTCCCGTTTGCCAACTGCTCTCAGTGTTTTTATGAAAAGGAAAGAGACACCTGTGATTTATACTGCGCTCGCATGATCAGTAAGGCTTTTGAAAACGAATACTATGGCATTGCTAGCGCGACTAGTTCGGAGATAGGGGCGATGGTTATAGAGCCTTGTCAAGGGCGAGGCTACACCATTCCTCCAAAAGATTTTTACCAGAAATTCATCACGGATTTACGCGAACGTGGGATTCTTATCGTAGCTGACGAAATTCAAGTGGGTATGTATCGTACCGGAAAGTTGTTCGCTTTTGAACACTTTGGGTTCGTGCCAGACATTATTACCTTAAGCAAATCATTCACAAATGGACTAAGTCCGGTGAGCTTGGTATGGGCAAGAGCAGACTTAGTGGATCCAACAGTCTTCACGCCAGGACATGCCCATAGTAACTTTGCAAATCACCCACTGGGTACAGCAGCAGCATTAGCAACGTGGCAGTATATGCTGGCACAGGACTATGAAACTTCAGTACCAGCCAAGGGCGAGTGCTTTCTAGCCAAGCTGCGCCAACTCCAAGCGCGTCATCCTTTTGTCTACAGCGTCGCTGGGTTGGGACTGCTTTTAAATATGGTTTTTGCAGATGAAAGGGGCATACCATATCGCAATTCTGCACAACTGGCAGCAGCGATCGCGCAAGACAATGACTTTACATGCTTAGGAAAGACTTGGCGAATGATCCTCCAAACTGGAGGATACGACCTTAACGTCTTAAAGTTTGCCCCCTATCTCGATATCAGCTACGAGGAAATTGACTGTACTATAGCGGTTCTCGATCAGGTGCTGCAAAAGCTCGGTCCGATGCTTTCAACCCAATCAATGCATAAAGGAGGTGTCAAATGAAAGCCGCAGTGTTATACGGAGCCAATCAGGTAGAAATCCGTGAAGTAAGCACGCCAGTAGATGTCCAAGAAGGAGAAGTCATTGCCGATGTGGAATTTATCGGAGTATGCAAGACAGACCAACAGTTGACAATGGTAGGCTTGAATGAAGAGCGCATCTTGGGTCACGAGGTAGTTTGTCGGCTACCTGAAGAAAAAGGTCATTTTGCCTTGAATAACGAGATCTCCTGCGGTCAATGTACCTATTGCCGAGAGCAACTTACTAGTCACTGCCTCAATTTGCAGGAACTTGGTGTTAACCAGGACGGTGGATATGCCCAGAAAATTCGCGTACCCAGAAAGTCTTTGCATCTTTTTGAGTTGGAAAATCCAGCATTGGGGGTTTTGATCGAGCCTCTAAGTTGCGCTGTGAGGGGTGCTAGTCGCATTTTGGCTGCTATTAATATGTTATCAGTACCCCGACCAAAAACCCTGATTATTGGTGGAGGACTTTCGGGTGTTTTGATTTCGTACCTGCTAACTCATTCCCCCAACTTTGATGGAGAAATCTACTTGTACGACATCACTCTTGCGCCGCTTCCTTGGGTAGATAGATTGGGTATTCAGCGAGTCGATCTCCCAGAACCTGATCAAGCGCACTTAATCGTTGAGTGTTCGGGTTCGCCAGATGGTCTTGGCACTGCCCTGCGTCTGGTACGCAAAGCAGGTATAGTATGCATTTATGGTGTTCCCAAGCAAGGAATTTCCTTACCAGTATCTCCACACGAGCTATTTATGCGGGAAATTACTGTGATCACATCTTTTGCAGGTGCCACAGACGAGACTATGGGGGCAGCGATCGCTTACATTAAGCGCGACGAAAAATTCTTTGAGCAACTGTTGGGTTGGATGATACCTCTAGAGCAGCTTCCAACCGAACTAACCGCTTGGAGTCCTCAACCGGGGACGCGCACTGTTGTGGACATGAGCGCTTGAAGAAGATTCAATGGTGGATATAGCTGCGATTTTCGATATGGACGGTGTATTAATAGATAGCGAGCCGCTATGGTGCAGCGCGGAAGTAGAG
>JAQYWP010000140.1 GCA_029379285.1 Rhizonema sp. PD38 | reverse complement strand
CTTATAAACAGTAGGACTATTAGGAATATTTCTTATAAAATTAGATAGAAATCAAGTGAAAACTCATTCTTGTTCCTCACTCATAACTCCTAACTAAGTTATGTGCGTAGTTGTTTATACTGACTCTGATAGTATTAAAGGTGCGGAGATTAGCTTCAAGCACTTAGTCGCTGATATATCGGAAAACATGTTTATTACAGTTGTCGGCATTTGTCAAGTAGTGGTTGATGAAATTGCACATCATAGACTACAAGCATCGCGGGTGCTGCTATTAGTTGAGGGAATGCGATCGCCCAACTGGAAAAAGTGCGAGTTGTCATTCTGGGTGAGGGAGGACAACGTGCAGCACTGGAGAAACTCGCGGCTGAGTTGGGGGTTAGTGATCGCATCCAACTACTTGGTTGGGTAGATAATCCCCGCAATTATTTACCAGAATTTGAAATCTTTGCCATGCCATCCCGCTCGAAGGGTTTTCCCTTAGCAATTCTCGAAGCCATGCTTGCTGCCCGCCCTGTAGTTGCAACTCGTGTAGGTAGTATTCCCAAAGCCGTGCTTGATGGAAAAACTGGGTTATTTGTCAATAAAGATGATGTAGAAGGACTTACTGCTGCACTCCGCCACCTATAAGATAATCCAACATCACGCCTTCACCTCGGTCAAAGCAGTCGGGAGGTCGCACAGCGTAACTTCACTGTAGAATCTATGGTGAAAAATTATGAGCGTCTGTGGCACGAAGTCATGACTAAACCTCAAGTTCCCAGGCTACGGGTTCCACAACCGCGTGAATAGAGTAGCGATTAGAACCTCACTAAACCAAGACTAATCTGGATAACTCTATCTACTTGTTCCATCGTTTACGCTCTCACAGTTCCTAGACGTTTAATCAATCTTTGCTTATCAATTGAACGAATTTGATTAAGGAGTGCAACTGAATCGACTGCTAAACCGCCTTCTGGTATTTTAATTAGCACTTCAGTGGAGATACAAAGGTTCTTCAAACTGGGAGGTGATAGCAGCTATAATAGTAATGAGACTGTAACGGTTGGCAATATCATTTTGCAAGATTAAAGCTGGACGAATCTTCTGAATCTCTGCACCGATAGTGGGAGCGAAGTTGACTAAGTATATTTCTCTCCGTTTTATGTCCGTTACTTTTCGTTTTTCTGACACACTTCTTCTTCCAAGTCAAACCATTCTTCAGCTAATTCTAAATCCCGTTTCGCTCGACGGATGGCACCTTCCTTTAACTGTTCTCGAAGGTCGGCTAATGCTTTTTGGGTAATGTAGTATTGTACTGCTTCGTTGATAAATTGACTGTGATCTCCTTTTGGAGTCAATTGATCGATAAGTTTAATCGTTTCTTCTGGCAAAGTTATATTTAGGTTGTGATCTTTGGCTGTCGTCATCATCTTGAATCCAGTTTACTGAGCAAATCTCTCTAGATATCATAATAATCGTTGCTTTGCAAGTGGAATACCAGAGAACGGGTGAGATGTTGCTCCCGAATGCTAACCAATCATTCGGGAGCGGCTGTTGGTAGGTGCTATTTGTCATGCTCAACGGATCCAGCACTACTACTGAACCTGTGTAAGATTATCTATCTTCTTGATCTTCAAACTTGGCTACCTTAACTTATATAGGATTGCTATATTATGCATTCTTTAATATTAAAGCATTAAATTGTTCGTCATCAACATTTATGCCGTGACGCAGCAAATAAGGACGTAAATTAATTTGAATAAACAAATCTTTCAATTCTTCAGCAATCTCTTGAGGTGGATTTCCAGATAAAGCTGTTGTTATTAAACGTTCTGCTGCTTGTAATTCTCCGCATTTAACAGCAAGAGATGCAGCGCTACGATGTAAAACTGAGCGTGTTGGTTCGGTGTCCAATTGATTAGCAATTAATGCTGCTGCTGCTTGTTCATTTTCAAATGCTTGCCTAGTAAGTTGCAACGCTTGTTCTAAATCACCTCTAAGTTTAGCAATAAAAGCAGCCTCAGCTAAATCCATCGCTAAATTATGTTTTTCTTGAATATGATTCATTTTATGGCAACAAAAGATAAGGGTGTGCTGAATTCGACTACGATAATGTAAGCAGGAAATTCCCCATCTGAAGGTTGTGTTTGGTCTTTTTTCTGTTTTACTCTAGCTTTAACACGGCTATCATTTCCTTTACGTATACCTGATACTTCTAACCTAACTTTGTTTTGAAATGGGCTTTCTGCTTCTATGTCTAGAGTACCCAACCAGTAATCAAATCCTGTACCTTTGCTCGAACGCTCAATAACTGTTAAATCTGTCAGTTGTCCGATAATTAAAAAGGCGATCCCATAAGCAGCCTGTGCGGTTGTAACCTCCTGATCATTCCAGCAAAGCAACATTTGTTGTGTAACAGCTTGCCATCGTAGTTTAAATCTAGCAGTAAAATCTCCGCTAACTATTATCTCAACACCTTGAGAATGGCCCTGTTCCTCCAAGCATATAGCACAAGCCTCAGCCAAGGCTGCCCCGAATGAAGGAGTGATAGCTGGCAAACCTTGTGATAAATCAGTGAGTACAAGTTCTAGAGACTCGTTCGACATTAATAAATAGAATCTGCTAATTTGGTGAAATGAAATTAAAGTTATAGCAGTCGCAAAGCCATTCGGACAAGTCGGCGGTTGAAGGCTTCAACAGGCAGGATAAGCGCATCTAAATTAGTCTTGACAAAATCCTTGGTTTGTGGCAAAAACGAATAACCAGAGTTTCTCGTTCGGTTTGTTTCGCGAGGCTGAAAGCGGTGTCTACGGCGAGCCGCAAAGCTTCTACGCCTAAAATATTATCAATAATACCTACTTATTGATAATATTTCTCCATTTATTGACACTGCTCTGCTCTTATTGACAAGATGCGCTTACCCTGCACCGTGATGCTCTTGTACAAATTGTAAATGAAATTGCATTACATGGGTTATGCGAACTTTTGATACCACAATCTACTGATTTAGATGATGCAATTCTAAGAGCTTTTGTATCCCGATTAGATATAGCTGCTACAGCATTACGAAAAGCTAACCAAGATGCTATTTTAGCGGTTCTGATTGACGCGGCTGATAATGCAGAAATGGCTGCAAAGGAGTTTAGTGAATCTTGTTTTGCTCATCAGCTGTTGCGTGAGAAAGTTCCCGAAGGATGTCGTATTGTTGCACTATGCAGAACCGAGCGTATCGACCTACTTAAACCTTTAAGTACAGTTCGACAAATTGAATTAAAACCATTTAGTCAGGCTGAGACAATGGTTCATCTTCGAGAACATTTTCCAAGTGCTACCGATTTCGATGGCTTGGAGTTTTATCGTTTGACTGGTGGTAATCCGCGAGTACAAGCGAATGCACTGAGTATACGCCACAATATGGTATCAGATGTTTTGGCTGGTCTTGGACCTTCAGGTACTACGGTTGGAGAACAGATTGCAGCACAGCTTGAATCCGCAATTGCTACGGTTAAAGACAAGCTACCTACTGATTTCCAAAGACATATTGATGCAATATGTCTTGGTCTTGCAAATTTAACTCCATTTATCCTGATTAATGTGCTTGCTACCGCTGCGGAGGTGGAGGTTTCAACGGTTGTGAGTTTTGTTGCTGATTTAGGGCGACCTCTCTGGATATCGGACAACTCAGTTCAGTTTCGAGATGAGCCAACAGAAACTTGGTTTCGAGAAAAATTCTCTGCTTCAAAACAGCAGATTGAATCATATATCACTCACTTAAAACCTCTTGCATCCAGGTTTCCTTATGTCGCCCAAACACTACCTTCTTTGTTACTACAGTCTGAAAACTACAATGAGCTTATCAGTTTAGCACTTTCTGATGATTATCTACCTGAAGACAGTCCGATTGATGAACGTAATATCCGAGTGTACCGCCTGCAGTTTGCTTTCAAAGCAGCTTTAAAGCAAAAACGATATGCTGATGCTGCAAAACTGGCTTTACGCGCAGGAGAAGAGGTTGCAGGTGATAAGCGGCAGCTTAAACTTCTGACTCAGAATGCTGATTTGATCGCACCGTTACAGTCTTCACAGAGAGTTCAAGAACTAGCATTTCGACGAATGCTGCGGGGCAGTTGGGATGGTTCAGAAAACGTATATTCTGCTGCGCTTCTATCTTCTGTAGAAGAATTTAGAGGTGAAGCCAGAAGCTTTCTGAGAACAGCTGCCAATTGGTTAAGCTTGTATTTTGAGGAATGTAGAAATAATAAGGATAAGATACATCGTGAGGAACGTCTCAAAGACAATGACATTGTTGAAATGGCAGTTGCCCATTTTCATCTTCATGGAAGCAAAAAATTAGTTAGTTTTATTTTAAGTTGGCAACCGCCAGAAGTTGTATTTCGAGTGACTCGGTTATTCATCAAACGTCTTGTTGATACGGGAAATTTCACGGCAGTAGATGAAATTTCGCAGCTTGGGTGTCGCAACCAATATTTGATAGTAGCTATTGCAGACGAGCTAATAGCAGTGGGTAGATTTCCTCCTATAGATGCGATACAACAGTGCTTAGACTTGTTAGTACACAAGCGAGTTCGTATTCCTAAACCTAGCGGCTATTGGAGAGCGCAGACATTTATCGCAGCTATCATTTCATTTGCTGAAGCAAGTTCTGCTCTAGGACTTTGCCAAACTAAAATTCTACGGGTCCTGAATTACTACCTTCCTCAAAGAGCATCTGTGTCAGTCAGTAGTGACTATAATGATGGTGAACGTTATATCTTTCTTCGAGGAACTGCCTTGAGGGCAACAATTTCAGGTAGTCTTGAGCCTGATATTGAAACTTTAATACCCGAAAGATTAGTAGAAGATAAAAAGAACCGTCAAAGTAGCCAAGAGATAGACGAGTTCAAACAGGTCGTTGGAGGATTGCTGTCGTGGTATTTGATTCGATCTCATATTCTACTTGGTAGTATTGAGGATCTTGAGACAGCTTTTCAAGAAGCGGATCAGCGTTCCAAGAAAGCACGATCACAGAGATATAGACAAAATGACCACTTACCGTTTGAAATCGCTCGTGTACGCTTTGAAAGTTTAGCCTTAAAAAAGCCTTACGGTCGCTCAGAAGAAATAAGCATCGTTGACAAGCTCTTCAATAATGAATACAAACTTTTGCTTAGGGATCATTTAAGTGCGGTTCGGGCAGCTTACCGTTTAGAACACCTTTCAGAAATTAGAAGCCAGCTTGAGCAGTCTTGCTATGAGATAGTGATGTCTATATCAAACGAGGGACCTGAGACGAAAGCTGAAAATTATATAGCGCTCGCTCGTGCTGTGCTTCCTGTAAGTCCTACTGATGCTAAAGCTTATTTCGATTGTGCTATTGAGGCAGTCTCGAAATTTGGCGATGAATTGGTTGAGAGATGGGAAGCAGTTGTCGCTATGGCAAAGCGTTCTGCGGAAGGCGGGCGTTCTTCCCCAGAAATAGCCTATCGCTTCATACGTTGTGCTGAGTTAGTAGGTGATTCCGTAGATCGGGAAAAACATTGGCACCGAAATGAAGCTATTCAAGTTTGTACAAAATTATGCCCTCCGTCAGCTTTCGCTGCTCTAAGTCGCTGGCGAGATCGAGATGTCGTCAGATGGTTTGAGAATCAACTTTCCGCTTTGGCTCATGAAGCTGTGTGTTCCAAGATAATTACACCATCAGTTGGTTGGTCGTTATCTGCATTTTCTTGGGAGTACCAATTTGATAACTTTGCAGCACTCTGTATAGAGATTGAATCTGATGAAACTTGCCGCCAATCTATTTTAGACACCGCAGTCCGAGATATCAGGTTGAATGATGCTTCCGAGAGTAGCTGGCAAACTCTTAAAGGAATTGCTGAACGATTTTCATTAGAAAATAAAGAAATTCGGAAAGTCCTAGCTTTTTATGCCCAACAATCACGGGTAAACGAAACAGAAAAGTCCAGCCAACCACCTCGAATAATTCAGCCAGAAGAAAAGCAAAATATTGATTGGAAGGAGATTCTTACTGACCTGGATATAACCAAAAAGACAGGATTAAATACTGCATTAGATAGATACCATACTATACCTGGTCTAGATTCGCAGAAAACTTTTTGGAAGGAAGTCTTCCAAAAAGTTCCCATGAACAAGGCAAGCGATTTTCTACAAGTACTTGCAAATGCTGAGAAAGCTGATTTATATGATATTGAATACGCTTTATCAAATTTTCCAGATATTTATCGTCAAAGAATAAGTGTCAAACAATCATGGTCTAAATTCCTTGCATTAATTGCTGGACGTTTCGCCTTAAATCTAACAAATTATTATATACGTGAGCACTTTATTAGAGAACTTCAAGCAGATAATAACGAATTGGCAGCGATCCATGGAGGCATTATAAAAGGGCTATTAAATTCTTGTGATTTAGTAGATGCAAGCACGCTTTTTGGTTTTTCCGAAATTGTATCTTCATTTATTTCACCTCAAGAGGCAGGTAACCTACTTGAGTTTGCACTTTCTCGCTTTGAAATACATATTGACAAAGACTATGGTGATGGTACTTGGGAAAACTGGTTGATGCCCCCACATAATATTTCAGATGCATTCACAGGCTTTGTCTGGGCGGCACTAGGTTCACCTCGTTCTGTCGTGCGATGGCAAGCCGCACATTGCGTCCGAAGGCTTGCAGAAGCGGGTTGTGAATGCGAGATTGATGCCTTAATCGAATGGATGAATAGAGGTTGTGTCAACGCTTTTGGAAGTCATGTATTTCCTTTTTATAATCTCCACGCACGATTATATTTGTTGATAGCTCTAGCACGTATAGCAATAGACAGTCCCGAAAAGTTAAGACGACATCACTCTGTCTTTGCACATCATGCAGTTGATGGTTTACCCCATGCACTCATCCAAAAGTTTGCAGCCGATATCACTCTGTCCATTGAAGCAGCTTTTCCAGGAACTTATGACATTAGTGTGACTGAAAAGCTTCACAAAGTAGGTGTTAGCCAAATGCCAGTGAAAGAAATTGACGGATATAGAGAAAATTTGGAACAAACCCCTTGGCATACTAGAGGTGAGGTTGATCGCAATTTGAAACTTCACTTTGGTTGGGACTTCGACCGCTACTGGTTTGAGCCTCTTGGAGAAGTGTTCGGTATTTCAGGAAATCAAGTCGAGGAACTGGCACGTGAAGTTGTCTTTAAAGAATGGGGTATTGCGATAGGCGATGATTCCATTCGTGATCCTCGTTCTAGCCTATGGAATTCCTATCAAAGTGAACGAGAAACATCGCATAGTCACGGAAGTTACCCTCGTACTGATGACTATAGTTTCTATCTCTCTTACCATGCGATGCTTACTGTTATCGCAAAGTTGTTGTTAGAGATGCCTGTCGTTCATAGAGATGATTGGTGTGATGATGAATGGGCAGATTGGCTTCAGCGACATACTTTGACTCGTCCTGATGGTCGATGGTTAGCTGATCGACGAGATCCAGCACCTTTAGAGCGACGCACTTGGTTACTAGAGACGAAGACGGAAAATTGGCGGCAGGAGTTAAAGCCCGACGATTTTCTCGATAGTTTATTAACCCAACGGAACGGAAAAACTTGGTTCAATGTTCGTGGCTCTTGGAGCGATAATGACAGCGAACGTGAGGAAAATATATACATTACAAGTGCACTTGTTTCACAAGAAACCTCACAATCTCTATTAAACGCCCTAAGCAGTTGTCTTAATCCTCACAATTTTAAGCTTCCTGCTTATCGAGAAGAGGACATGGAGTTTAATAAATCTCCCTTTGAATTACAGGGATGGATTTGTAGAGACTCAGAAAATGAGGGACTTGATGTTGCCGATCCCCATGCAGGTAGAATTAACTATCCACCAGGTGATCTTGAAGAAGAAGCTCGTGAACGAACACATAACGAATTAAGTTCAAGAATTAAAAAACTAGATATGCTTATAGAGTTTAGCCAATTACTGCGTGATGAACTAACTGAAAATCTTGAAAATGCATGAGACAAACACTCCAGTATAGATGCCTAACTTCACCATTAGTCTGCTTTAAGCTATCTGTAGAGAAGGTAACCTAAAGATTGAGGGGTCAAATGAGCAACCACGCAGAAAGTTATGATACTCATATCTTGTATTTGTACGGGTAAATCACTAATACCCAAATGGATGAGTAAGAAATTAACACTCTAATGAAAAATGGGTTACGTAATAAAAAGCAATTTATGTAACTATATTATAAGTAATATTACGTAAGAGCGAAGAACATGGTCGATACAGCTTAAGCCGCTGCCAAGGGCATCGCTAACTCGGGAAAGAGCCTAGAGAGCCGATCCACTAATATATGTTGACAACAAAAACAAATCTATCCCTCTTCTGTCACTCTCCGGGAAGGCAATCGCGCTTATGCCTCATGAGACAACCAATACAAGCTATACTACTAGAAAAAATGGGTCTTGTATTTGTTATTAGAATAGAATTGCGCGTTGGCGAAAGCCCGCCTCAGGCATCGCCTGTTATACAAAAGCTCTAGAACTCAGAAATGGCAAATGTTTTCGGAGAGTGACAGAAGAGGGATATTTACATAGGGAAAACGCCTATTTTGGACTAAATATTTAGGTCGGGTTTTTGGCGATAGCGAAGCGCGGCTGCCAAAGGCAGATCGCATTAAAACAGAGAGCCGAAATGTTCGATTTGAACAAAACCCATATTTTGCATTTTACGTCAACTACTTATACTGGACCGTAGCCGTTCGCAGTATAATTTCTTGTTCCTTGGCTGTGCTAAGGAATGCTACCTTCCAAGGAACGAGGAATTCGCGGATAGGCTTTACTCCCGAACCGCAGTAAGATTATTTATCTTCTTTACTTCTTTCTTGGCGTTCTTGGCGTCTAAAGCCCTTCGGGCATGGCTTCGCTAAGGCGGTTCATTAAATTAGATATTCTTCGGACAGTTCGAGAGTAAGCCCTTGCTTTACTAACTTTTGCAAGACTTGCTTTTCAAATTTCCAGTTTTACACCCTGAATCGAATAATCCAACAACTCCATTGGGTGCATGACAGAAATTTCCTTACCGTGCAATTTTAAATGCTTGGTAATTTGCATAGTACAACCAGGATTAGCAGAAGCGATGAGATCGGCACCAGTATTTAGTAAATTCTGCACTTTTTGCTCACCCAATTCCTCAGCAACTTCTGGTTGGAGCAGATTGTATACTCCAGCACTGCCACAACACAATGCGGCATCTATTGGTTCTCGCAGCTTTACTCCTGGAATTTGTCGCAACAACTGACGCGGTTGAACGCTAATCTTTTGTCCGTGCAACAAATGACAAGCATCTTGATAAACCAATGTCAGTGGTTTATCAGCAATAGGCAGTAATTTCGTTATTAAACCAACATTCGCTAAAAACTCTTGTGCATCTTTAACCTTGGAAGCAAACGCCTTTGCCTTTTCTCGATATTCTAAGTCATCTTCTAATATGTGTCCATATTCTTTCAAAGTATGACCGCACCCAGCAGCATTGATAATCACCACATCAACATCAGTATCTGCAAAACTATCAATCATCTGCCTTGCCAAGGCTTTTGCTTGTTCTGTTTGTCCTTGGTGTTCGGGAAGTGCTGCACAACACCCTTGAGTTTTAGGAATCACAACCTCACAACCATTTGCCGTTAAAACCCTTACCGTTGCTTCATTCACTGGTGAAAAAAACAACCGTTGCACGCATCCTAAAATCACCCCAACTCGGTAACGTTTCTCCCCCTGCGCCGGAATTATATCTGGTAAATTATCTTGAAATGATTTCAAACTAATTTCTGGCAGAATAGTTTCCATAGCTGCCAATCGGGGAGATATCAACTTCAGCAAACCAGTTGCACGCACCAGTTTCTGTAAACCCAACTTCTGATAAATCCACAATGGAATTAGCAAGATTCGTAACAGATTGGGATACGGAAACAAAGAAAATATGAGTTGGCGAAATAGATTATCTAACCAATTCCGGGAATAATTTCGCTCAACTTGGTGACGTGTTGCAGAAATTAACTTGTCATACTGTACACCAGAAGGACAAGTCGTTACACAAGCAAGACATCCCAAACAAGAATCAAAATGTTGTACTGTTGCCGTGTTCAGCGCAATCTCACCCTCATTAATCGCATCCATTAAATAAATACGTCCACGGGGGGAATCCATCTCTTTGCCAATTACTCTATAACTCGGGCAATTTGACAGACAGAATCCACAGTGAACACAAGTATCAATTAACTTAGGCTCGGGTGGATGATTTGGATCAAATCCATTTAAATTTTTTAAAGTAGCTGTTTTACTTACTGAATCTTCTACGATCATACTGAGTTCTTTTTCCTCTCTTGCCTACTCCCGAACCGTTGTAGGATGAATAATATAGCAATACTATATGGGTTGTGAACACTGTCTCTGTATTGAACCGCCAAGGACGCCAAGGAAGCCAAGGTAAGAAAGAGGAAACAGAGTTCATAAATTGTTTAGGATTTCTGTACAATTTTTTCTCGCCTTTTCCCTAAACGGTAATATAAAGGGAACCGCAAGGATTAGTAAGGTTCGTGTTCTAAATTCCACCTACAAAACGACCGGGACTCAAAATATTCTTAGTATCAAACTGTTCTTTTATACGACGCATTAACTGCAAACTATTACCAGTATAACCCCAAACATCTATTTGTTGTTTAACAGTGACTGGTGCTGACAGGATACTCAAAAAGCCGCTATGAGAATTTAAAAAATTTCGCACCTGCAAAACCTGCTCTTGATTCTCGAATTGCAACACTCCCAAACCACTACTGACGTGAATCAAACCCATCTCTACTTGAGTTAAAACTTCAACAGCAGCAGTCGGTAACACTCCTATTTTGCAAGTGATTGTATCGTTGGCAGAAGAATAAATTTGTTCTCGCAATAAGCGCCACAGATCGGCTTCATCGTCTGCTGCATAAATTTTACCTGCTAAACCCAGTTGCTCTCCTAGTTCCAGAAGTCGGGTGGACTGTTCTTTCACACTCTCAGCAATACTTTGGAAACGAACGATTAATGCCACTCCTGTACCCAACTCCAATTTAGACACGAGTTGAGTTGACAGCAAATCAGCCTGAGTTGGTGTGAGTGCAGAACTTCGGAGAATGTCAGCAGCTCGGGATACCGCTTCAGCTGTACCGCTCAGTACCACTGTCCCCGACAACTGCGGCGACGGATAAACGCGAAATGTGACTTGACTTATGACTCCTAATGTGCCATAAGATCCAGTAAACAATTTCATCAAGTCGTATCCGGCAACATTTTTCACTACTCGCCCCCCGGCTTTAGCGACTTGTCCATCAGCACGTACAAAGGTAATGCCCAATAGTTGATCGCGCACACTACCATAACGTTGCCGAAATGAACCTGTATCACCAGTGGCAACTATTCCACCAATGGTTGCTGTTGGCACTGTTGGATCGAGAGCTAGAAATTGTTTGGAGTGTGCCAAAATGGCTTGGAGATCGGAGAATTTCATCCCAGCTTCTACGGTGATAGTTAAATCACCTACGGCATGTTCGATCAGTCGGTTGATGTGTTCTGTACTTATTACCACATCAACATTCTTGGCTAAACCTCCCCAGGTGAGTTTACTCCTACCACCACAAGGTAGAATGCACCATTTGTGGCGATCGCATTCTACGATGACTTTGGCTAGTTGTTCGGTCGTCTGGGGATAAACAATACAACTCGGAGGAGTTTGGCTCTTGATCGCCTGTAAGATAACTTTTTGCTGACTGAGTGCTATGTCTTCCCAGCCGACAACATTTTCTTGACTGATGATAGATGCAATACTGGAAGCGATCGCTTTCATTAGTTTACACTTGCCCGCTAATTAATCTTTTAATATAGTCTCGTAATACTTCAGCCATTGATATTTGTTTTTCTTCAGCATACTTTTTAAGAGCTTCGTACTCTTTTTCGTTGACATTAAACTGTATCTTTTTTTCTCTTCCCATAACTCTGAAACTGGAGTCATCATTAGAGTATAATGCCCTTTTAGGTTTTTAGCTAGATGGCTATCTATTCACTTAGAATTTGCTATTACATCAACGTCTCAGTAGTTTTACTAAATGTATAAATATGTACTGATAACAGGAATCTCTCTATTTTCTTCAGAGCATCTGCTTAATAAGTATTAACCCCGAGGTAAGAATGTCTTTTTTCTCTTAATCTAAGAATAGAGGATTATCTTTCGTTATATTTTCACAGTTTATTAAATAGACATTCTTCGGACAGTTCGGAAGTAAGACAATAAAACCTCCCTTTTCCAGAGCAGCCACCTTCTTCCTGTGGTTATCATTGAGGAGTTAACGCAAACTCGAACGCTTCAAAGTGTCAGATTAGCGTAGCTTTTTGCCTTCTTCACGTAACACCGAACCGTATTTCTCTATTGATGTAAATATCGGCTGCTAATAAATCATAGAGAAAATATTATTCTAAACTACCACAGATACTAATGATAGCAACTTGGGTTAATACCACTCCCC
>JAQYWP010001013.1 GCA_029379285.1 Rhizonema sp. PD38 | reverse complement strand
AAGCCTTAAAATACAACTTCAATTTATAGTTCATAAATACTATTAACCGACAATTAGTTAAGTACTAATGAACTCGTGACAGTTAGGGTGCACGTGGGTGGGATAGATAGGATAATTATTCCTCTGCACTCTCCGTGATTCGCACTATATAAGGTAAATGCAAATTTTCATCACTCATGTTCAAGTCGGCAACTTTTTCTGGCTCTATCTGTTGTAGCGCACTTAATAAAGCAGTACTCTGATGCAATAACTCATCCACATCAATATTGCTGTAGATTGAGGGGTAACGTCGCAGACGATTGCTTCCCTCTCCTAGCAAAATGACTGCACCTCGCCAATTGCCGTTGCCTAGATGATACAAAGCCACTGCAATTTGTAAGATACTTTGATAAAAAGTTTTTTCTGGCTCTGTTGCTTCGATCCACAGAGCCTCTAAGGTATCGTGGCAGGCATAGAACTGCCCTGTATTGAACTGTTCTATACCTTGCCAAAACTCTTGAGGTACGTCTTCGCTCATCCCATAGTATCCCGCACTTGTTTGATTGTTTCAAAAGAAATTTCCTGCTGATCACCAGCAAACTCGTTGTCTGAGGTTAGAAACAGCATACAGTGGCAGTCATTGCGTTCGCGCATGGGTACACAGGGACAGTTCCAAAATGTAGCACTCACCTCTGCGCGTTTGTCTTCATAGTGACGACAGGGGCACAAAGGCGCTCCCAGTTCGTCTTTATGCTTGGCAAGTCCTTCAATCACAACTGCGGTAACAGAGGGTTCTGAACAGAAGTACGTTCCAGTACGCTTGGCATATTGTTCGGAAAAATGCCGCATTGCCTCTAAGCTTTTATCGCTTGATTTTGTGTTAACTTCTGAAGAGGTCATAGGTTGTCGGTTGCTTATAATTTAAATATTTCTCTGCATTGTACCTCACCTCAAGTCCGCTTTGTGTAGGGATAACTCTCCCATTTTGCATCCTAACTAAGTATGGGGAGAAAGGGAGAGGGGTAGCAAGGTTTAGCAACACACTCTCGGTTTACTACTAGTTCCCTGTCATGAATACAACGGTTTCTGCAATTGCAGTTGGAGTGGTTGCTGAGAGTCTAATACGATACCAGGGTAGTTTTTATTGACTACCACTTGTTCTTGTGATGAAGACACATTTTGCCACAAGATCCAACGACTGCCGCTAGGTAGGGAAGAGAGTGTGAGTTGATTTTGTGTCAGCCAAATTAAGGGATAGCCGGGGCGTGTATTCGTCGCTTCGTCTAAAGGAGTGGTTGCTGCTAAGGTTTCTTGAACAGCGCGATCGCCCTTGACTAAACCCGTTGATGCTGTCCACAATTGCACCTGCATTGAGGCACGATGTGCGTAAAAATACAGTGATGCTGCGGCGCTCGCAGCTTGTTCAAAGTCAACTTCATCCCAATTAGCAGCACTGTCAAGGGCGATAATAATATCTTCTCCCTCGGTAAACATTTCTAAATCTCGTACCCGTAATTCCCCGTAGCGGGCACTGGTTCGCCAGTGAATCAGACGCAAGGGATCTCCTGTACGGTAGGGACGAAGCGATCGCGTTAGCCCAACGGATGCTAGTTGCAAAGGTTTCCCCAGAGGATTGCCTTTAAGACTGTCTTGTAATCCCATTTGATCCACTAAAGGACAGTTAGTCAGAGGTAAAACAAGGGGATAGACAATCGCCGTTGCCGCAGCAGAGTGCAAACGACGACACCAGAACAATCCCAGAGGCGCACCAGTGCCAAGTTCAACTTTATGCCACCGATAGATACCTCGTTTCTCGGCAGGGTGGTAATATATCCATTTATAAATACAGCCTGTGGGAATTGTTTCTATTGACTTCTTTACAGGTTTACCTAAAACAAATGGCAATATATCCTCAACTTGCAGTAAACTGACAGATTGTTTTGCCCGATTGAGGATTTCTACTTCAACTACAAGATCGTCCCCGGCTGTCACTGGTTGAATCGACAGGCGATTGACAACCAGACCCAAAAGCGATCGCGGCGGTAAGACAGCTGCTACACTCAGTAGGGCAAAACTCACGCCACTGATAACATATAGCCAGCCAGCCATAGTATTGATGCCAGCGCCTAAAAAGCAAATAGAAATGCCCATTAGTACCCATCCACCGTATGCAGGGACACAAGCATGAGTTTCTAGCCAATTGGTAATGCGTTTCATTTGTAACAAAGAAAAGGAGTTGTTAGTTTTAGTCTTCACCAAAAGAATCAATGACTAACCACTAATTTTTGGTAATTACTCCCCAAGAGAACTGGAAAAAGTCAAGTGATATACGGATGCTATGTGCTGAACTCGTTGTCCTTTGGTACAACCACATAAAGGAAAGTACGGTTAATCCCCTCCAGAGAAATTATTGTTAAGTTAAGTTAAAAGAGTCTGAACCATGACTTTTTTTCCTAAAACCTTCTTCCTCAAATTAAGAGGAAGGTTTTTGAGTTTCCATGAAAAGTAACTGGAATCGTGAAAAAAAGAATTTTTATTGTTGGACTTGCACTTTTATCTTTCATTATGCTAATGGCTGCTTCTATACTGAGTTCTGATAAAATTAATCAACTCTTTGTTTTTGGCGATAGCCTTTCGGATACAGGTAATGTATTTCGCGCCACAGGTGGAACACATCCCCCAAGCCCTCCCTACTTTCAAGGGCGTTTTTCTAATGGTTTGGTTTGGGTAGAATATCTTGCCTCGATGCTGGAGTTAAATTTTAAACCAAATAATAACTTCAGCTATGGTGGTGCGACTACAGGCGAAGTTAGTATGAATGGAGTCCCTGGCTTGTTAGCGCAAGTGGATAGCTTTACAAAAGCTGATCAAAAGGCAAATCCAAATGCTCTTTATATTCTCTGGGCGGGTGCTAATGATTATCTTTATGGTGCGGCTAATCCGACGCAGTCAATCGAAGATTTATCAAGGGCAGTTGAGTCTCTCGTTAAGGTAGGTGCTAAGAAAATTATGGTTGCTAACTTACCAGATTTAGGTAAAGTTCCAGCCACAAGTCATCATCCCAATGCCAATATTCTTACTTCCTTGACGATCACCCATAATATCAGCTTGGCAAAATCCCTTGATATTCTCAACCAAAAGTTAGATTATCACACCCAAATTATCAAATTTGATGTGAATTCTCTCTATCTTGAAGCGATTACAAATCCAGAGAAATTTAGTTTGACTAATGTGACTACAGCTTGTCTCAACAATCTTACTACCTGTGATCGTCCAGAGAAGTTTTTGTTCTGGGACGGTATTCATCCGACAACTGCTGCTCATCGGGTATTAGCAGAAGCAGCGTTTAAGGGACTTCCGATTTCTTCGGGCTCCTGATTCTAATACGCGATGCCTGCAGTGGGCAAAGCCATCGCAAACGACGACTTCTCTCATTTAGCAACCTCATCGAAATTCACGTTTTTCGGGCAATTCGCAAACATCATAAAATTTAATTGCTCCCTGTAGCGCTTCCATCATTTCATTTTTGAGACCATCCCAGGATATGATAAATATTGCTAATATAATTG
>JAQYWP010000139.1:4156-12548 GCA_029379285.1 Rhizonema sp. PD38 | reverse complement strand
TTGGGAGTGAAGAAACTCCAAAGTTTGTAGCACCTCACTCAACAACTCACGAACTTGTTCTGGCGTCATTGCACCATTTTGCCTTAAGTACTGCCTTAGCGTTTGAGATGGTTGTATATCTTTAGTAATTAAATAACAGCTTTCGCCTTTTTCGGGGCTAATAGCTTCCCAGGTTTGAATCAAGCGAAAGTTTTGAACTCGACCATCTGCTAAATCTATCTCCCCTACACGTTTAAAACTTTCCTTACGTTTGAATGTTTCATCTTGGTTAAAAGTACGATTAGGTAACAAGTACTCTTTAATAATTACTGGCTGTTTGTCTTTTAGCTGTATAGCTGAGTATAAACGTCCAAAACCTCGTACACCAAGAAATTTTGTTACCCGATAGCTACCTTTATACCCTTTAATCTCAGCTGACTCTAGTAAAATTGTCGGAAAACCACACTCAAAGCAAAACTTGGCACTCTTGACTTCCTGCAAAGTTTCTATTATCTTTTCGCAATCCAAGTGAGCATTATAAGAACAAGAGTACTCTTTGTAAAATAATTCAGGAGAAGACATAATATAAATTCAGTCAACTAATACTAAGCTTGAACCAATCCTAATTTGATAGCAGCAACAATTGCCTGAGTCCTACTACTGACTTTCAATTTATCAAAAATATTTGTGAGATGGGCTTTAACTGTAGCGACGGTTACATATAAATTTTTCGCTATTTCATTGTTTGAGGCACCTTGAGTCAATAATTGTAAAACTTCTTGTTCTCTTTCAGTAAGATGTAACTGTGAAGACGCTTTATAAACTGAACTAGCATTCTCTTGAAAACAGCGGAAAAAACCACTTGCCGCTTCTGGTGGCAAATAAATTTCTGATCTAAGTACCGTATTAATTGCATCACAAAGCTGATTTGCCACACGACTTTTAAAAACATAGCCAGACGCACCCTTTTGCATAGCTTGAAAAATCCACTTATCTTCTTGGTGGGCAGATAAAACCAAAACTTGTCCAGAGTAAGAAATTTCTTTTAAGCGTTCCATAGCTATTATTCCATCACTATTCACTAATTCTAAATCGAGCAGAATAATATCTGGAATCTTTTGAATTGCTAATTTCACAACTTGCTCAACACAATCTGCTTCACCAACAATATTCATAGGATATGAGGCACTAGTACTATAAAAACCCAAAAGAGTTCGCAACCCTTGACGAAAATACTCTTCATCATCTACTATTAAAATCGAAATTTTTTTATTGTCCATAATCTTTTCCATATTATAAAATGTGGGTTCCTGTTCGTCCTACGAATATTTCTTTCTAGTCGGTAATATCAAACAAAACTGTGCCCCTCCTAATAAACTATCTGCCCAAAGATTTCCACTATGGTCTAATACAATTTTTCTGGCTATAGTTAGACCCAATCCTGTACCACCAGAACGCCGCGAATAAAACGGAGTGAAAATTTTTTGCATATCCAAGGGAGAGATTCCTGGTCCTTGGTCCGAAATTTTAATGAGTACCTCATCGCGAAAGACTTGCCAACCAAAGGTTATGGAGCCTGAATTAGGGCTAAAGTGAATTGCATTACTAAGTAAATTATCAAACACTTGCTTCATCTGTAACTTATCTAAAGGTAATGTAGCAGAAGTATTAGGTATATTTACTTTTAATTGTTTTTGGTTAATTAACGGTTGTAAATGTTTTATACTTTCGTCTACTATACTTCTGAGGTCATGAGGAATTATTTTTAAATTAGACTCTTGACCACAGGAAATTATATCAGTGAGATTGGTATCTAAATCATTCACGCGATCGCAAATGATTGTTGCTTGCTCTCGCCAAGAATTATCTTGTAAGCCCAAAATCAAATTATGTGCGTAAAGTTTGACTAAAGCTATGTTATTCCGCAATTGATGACCGACTTTATGAAGCAGCTGTTCTAGCATCTCAGTCTTAGACTTTTGCTGCAAATTCTCTAAGCATAAATCTATATATTTACTGAGTGTCTGGGCTACATTTTTAACATAGTGCTGCGATTCTTTTTCAAGAGGTGTGTGAGTAATAACTTGGATATATTCCGGTTTTTGATTTCTATAGCCAATAGGACAAATGTAAGAAAATAATTTGGGAAACTGGGCAAGTTGAAATTCCTGTACAGTCCAAACATGGGGAAAATCTGTTAACCAGGCTTCCGAACGTAAATATGCTATTTCTTGTTGAGAAAAGCTAGGTTGATTATCAGCACATTCAATTCTTTCTTGAAGCGCTTTTAACGAAGGACTGTAGTAAACTATACGAACAAAGCAAATTGGCTGATCAAAGATAAGTTGTTCTGCCTGTAACCCAATAAAAGTTTCTGTAGCACTTGCGTGTAAATCATCACAGTTATTTTTTTGTTTTTCAAGAGAGAAGCTGACAGTCATAGCTTTACTCACTTTGATAGTAGATATTGGTTTACCTTTATTTAATAAATAGAAAACAATTAATTTAGCTTATGCAGCAAAAAGCAGTATTGTTAGTACATATTCATGTTTCTTAATATTACTTAATTATTTTTTACAATAAATAAATACCTTCACATTTTACACTTGTGCGCAAAAACCACTAATACCAATTCAAATTTCCAGGTGCATGATGTGAGTCCCTTTGCTTACCTGCCCTCTGACCTCTGCCTTTCTTGATAAATGATTTTTGAGTTTGGACAAAATCTCGACAAAAGTCTAATTAACAGAAGAGTTTGCATTCATATAACCTAGACATATCAACAGAAGCGTTAGTAGCAAGTATGGACATCATGCTTACATGATTATTTATATTCTTCAAACCCTGGCGGAAATTATTGCAGGAGGAACATCGCTTTCTAGTACCGAGCAAATTGAGTTTAGTCATCCAAGTAATCGTAAAGAAGAAGGTGGAGGGCCGATTCTCAATTTGTACGTTTATGATATTCGTGAGAGTAAGCAAGTCCAACATTCGGGAAGGCAAGTTGAACGCAAGCTGACAGAAGCTTTGCAACCTGCTTCTGTGAATTGGCCTCCGACCTGGTTTGATGTTTCTATGCTACTAACGGCTTGGGATCGGACAGCTTTAGGTGAGCATTACCTGCTCTCGCAAGCTTTAAGTCTACTACTGCGCCACCGTGCTCTCAAAGAAGAGTTTCTGGTTCCCGAATTGCGGGGTTACGGAAATTTGAATATGACGGTTGCTGTAGAACCGCAAATTGAAGCTGGGTCTTTGTGGAGTGCGCTAACTATCGCTTTACGTCCAGCTTTGTATCTGATGGTGACAGTTCCTGTAGAGCCGCAAGTATCCCCAGTATATTTAGTTTGGCAACGAACTATCGGAATGCACAATAATTTTCTACCTGAACTTGAACTTGAAAATGGGAGTGTTCATAGAAATGGAAGTGCAAATATTGAAACTTTCACCAAGCGGGTACTAGTCGCAGGAATAGTCAAAAACGCTGTTACCAATTTACCAATGAAGGAAGCACAGGTTGAAGTGCTCGGAACGAAAAAATCAACGACTACCAATAAAGAGGGGTTGTTCTACTTTGAACAACTCCGTAATGGTAACTACGTATTACAAATCAACAGTCCTGGATATCTGCCCCGTCAAGTCAATGCATTGGTAGATGGTTCAAGCTGTACCTTCAAAGAAATCTCATTAAATCCCGCGTAGAGACGCGAAATTATGCGTAAAGACGCGATCTACCACGTCTCTACAGATGGTTGATTAAATTTTTTACATTGGAGATATTTTCATGGCAAGACTTGATTATTTTGCTCCGGGTGTCTATATCGAAGAAATAGACCGAGGTAGTCGTCCAATTGAAGGTGTTAGTACGGCAATTGCTGGATTTGTAGGCTTTACTGAAGATGTGCGCGGTGGGGCTGAATTGTTCAAGCCAATGCTGGTTACTAACTGGACACAGTATTTAAACTATTTTTCTCGTCTCAATTCGGATGGTTTTACTGATTTCAATGCTTATTTGCCTTTTGCAGTTTATGGCTACTTTATGAATGGTGGTGGTCGCTGCTGGATTACCAGTATTGGTACGCAGTTACCCAATGCCCCCAAACCAGCAGACCCACAACCAGCTTCACTTCGGATTACTGGTCGAGGCAATCGTCCTTCGCTACGGTTTAGTATGCGTCCGGAACAAATTGCCGCAGGCACGATTACAATCTTGATTAGCGATAGTGGACCTCGTGGGTTACCAGAAGGAACAGAAGGATCTACCCCACCAAATACAGGTGAATACTTCAAGGTGCAAATTCTTCGCGGAGATGAAACTCTCGAAGAATACGACAACTTGACAATGAACCGCGAAGGCAATGCTCAATTTGCAACTTATGCGGTGGCGGCATTGCGAAATTCGATGTTCATAACCATCGAAGATATTTCTCAAACTGGACAACCTTTAGCGCGTCGTCCAGGGAATGGTCAATATGAACTTACACCACCAATAGTTGCCGCGACGCCCGATAGATTTTCCAGCGATATCGAGGGTGTACGCGACGATCGCACAGGGGTACGTGGTTTATTTGAAATCGATGAAATCACGATGGTTGCTTGTCCTGACTTGATGCGTGCGTATCAATCAGAATTGATGAACTTAGACCAAGTTCACGGCATCATGGAATTAATGATTAGCATGTGCGAAGGTTCTAACACTGGAGATATTCCCAATCCACCCAACCGCATGGTAGTTCTTGATTCTCCTCCTGACTGTCCCAAACCACAGCAGGTTGTAGAATGGTTGAACCGATTTAATCGCCGTTCCATGTTCGGTGCCCTTTATTATCCTTGGATTAAAGTCGCTAACCCACGCGATCGCGGCAACCCGATTAGTGTTCCTCCTTGCGGTCATGTGATGGGGGTTTGGGGTCGTACCGATGAAACTCGCGGAGTTTATAAAGCACCAGCCAACGAAGTCCCCAGAGGCGTAATCGGTTTAGACTACGACACCAATTTCCGCGAGCAAGAACTTTTAAACCCATTGGGTATAAATTGTATCCGGAGATTCCCAAATCGAGGCATTCGTGTTTGGGGTGCCCGTACACTAGTTGAACCCGATAAAACCGAATGGCGTTATATCAGCGTTCGTAGATTGATTAGCTACATTGAAAAATCTTTGGAACTCGGTACTCAATGGGTAGTCTTCGAGCCAAACGACGAAGATTTGTGGGCGCGCGTGCGACGAACTGTTAGTAACTTCTTAGAAAGAATCTGGCGTGAAGGAGCATTATTTGGAGCCTCACCCGAACAAGCATTTTACGTTAAATGCGACGAAGAATTAAACCCACCAGACACCAGAATTCTAGGTCGTTTATACATCGAAGTTGGTGTATGTCCCGTTAGACCAGCAGAATTCGTCATCCTCCGTATCAGTCAGTGGAATGGAATTGAAGACGAGTAATAAAATCCTTTCCTTTCTTTCTTTGCGTCCTTTGTGATTCGTTTCCAATAAATTAAGCAGGAGTTAAAAACAGTATGCCAGGAGAATTTCTTACTGCTTGTAAATTTTACTTTGAAGCAGACGGAATAACAGATAAATTTATCAAAGAAATCAGTGGCTTAGGTATAGAAAATACACCTGCACAGGAAGTTCACGGCTCATCAAGGTCGGGAAAACTCATGCGCCAAGCAACACCTACCGTCGTAAAATTTACCAACATCACAGTGAAAGTCATCGCTACCGATGATATAGACCTTTATCAGTGGTATCAAAAGTGTAACGAAGACATGGGAGATCCACGACAGTGGTCATCTAATCGTAAAACTGGTTCAGTAGTAGCTTACGACCAACAAGGTGGTGAAAAAGCACGTTGGAACATTGTTAATTGCTATCCATGTAAATACACAGGGCCTACTTTAACTGCATCTGGTGGCGATATGGCAAATGAAACTATTGAACTAGTTCACGAAGGTATTAAACGTATTAAGTAAGAAGAGGGAAAAGAGAAAACAGTGGTACAAGCAGGTGGACAAAATCCTGAGATTCTTACGGCACATCGTTTCTATTTAGGGCTAGCGCTAGACGGGCAAAAAGATTCTGATGCTTACTTTTTAGAATGTCAAGGTTTTACAAGAACACAGGATGTCATTGAAATTTGTGAGGTAACATCCCAAAGTTGGGGAAGCGGACAATCTAAAGGTTTACCAGTCAGAACCAAAATTCCCGGCAATGTTAAGAGTGGCAATATTACTCTCCGTAGGGGGATGACCAACTCAATAGATTTCTGGAACTGGTTTGACAAAGTTCAAACAGGTCAATGGGCAAAGCAGCGAAAAATGGTTTCTTTGTCGATTTACAATCAGGCAAGTGTTGAAGTTGCTAGATTTGAAATGGAAGGTGCTTGGCCCACTCGTTACAAAATTGCCGATGTTAACGCCCGTAGCACAGAAATAGAAATTGAGGAAGTCGAAGTGGCTTTTGAGGAATTCAAACGAGTGAAATAATTGGAGGTTGAATACAGACTATGTTTGCAACAGAGTTTGAGATTACATTGCCTAAAGGGTATATAGACTCCGACGGCAACCTCCATCGTAAAGGTACGATGCGTTTAGCAACAGCGATAGACGAAATCTCTCCTTTACGTGACCCACGTGTTAAAGCTAATCCAGCTTATGCCACGATTATTATTTTGGCGCGTGTAATTACTCGTTTAGGTGCCTTATCTGAAGTGACTCCTGCAATCGTAGAAAACTTCTTTAGCCAGGATTTAAATTACCTCCAAGATTTCTACCGTCAAATCAACGGCTTGGAACCTGCAACTCCCGCAATTTCAGATTCTCAACCCCCGGTTTCAGAATCCCAACTTCTTGAAGAAGTCGGGATTCCGAAAACTTCACCAAATTAAGAATTAGACGCGATATATCGCGTCTTTACATTATTTATGCGTCGTAAGGAACTTTGTACTGAATTCAATTTTACGCTTCCTAGAGGATTAATCGATTCCCAAGACCGGGTACATCGTCATGGTGTAATGCGTTTAGCGACTGCCAAAGATGAACTTTGGGTGCAGCAAGAACGTAAAGTTCAGGAAAATCCAGCTTACGGCGCTTTAGTGATGCTTTCGCGGGTTGTCTCGCGCTTGGGCAGTTTAAACTCCGTGACTCCCGAACAACTCGAAGAGTTAGTACTGCGTGATATTTCTTACCTCAGGGAATTTTATAACCGAATTAATCAGCAATCTAATACATATATCCCAGCGCATTGCCCGCACTGTGATACGCAATTTAACGTGAGGTTAGAGTTAGCGGGGGAGTCATAAGCTACCCCTCAGATACTTTATATGAGGAGGTAGCTTTTATTGCTTACCATTTTCACTGGTCGCAAGACGATATTTTAAACCTAGAACATATGACTCGTCAGCGATGGGTAACGGAAATAAATAAGATTAACCAGAAAATTAATTAGAACATCAATATGAAAGTAAAAGTTTCCACATCTCCAACACAAAGCGAATTCGAGGAAGTTGACCTGAGTCTAACAACCAGACGAGGCGCTGAATGTTTAATTGGTCGATCTCCTGATTCTGATTTGGTTCTCGATAGTACTGATGTTAGTCGATTGCATGGTAAATTTTTTGCTCGAGCTGGAAATTATTATTTCTCTGACCTTGGTAGTCGAAATGGATCGATGATCAACGGCAAATTGGTAGAAAAAGACAACTCATACATACTCAAGGATGGCGATATTATTCGCATCGGTGATTTTGTGTTGGAGATAGAAGATGAAGTGCCGCAGACCGAGCAAGCGGAAACAGTTGTTAGAATTATTAATCCTTCAGTATTTTCTAACTGGCGTCAAAATCAAAATGAAAGCGCTGCACCACAGGAATTACAACCTATTAATCACGAATCTGCTAGTTCTGTTCCTGTTGCCGAAATTCCCTTGATACACGAAAAACCTGAAATTGTCAATGCATCTGAAAAAGTAGAAAAATCGGAAGACACTTTTATTCAGCCTGAAGATCTTGTCGTACCTGATTGCGCTATCCCCTCTCCACATGGAACAAGCGCGTCAGATGTTGCCTTGCCCACAGTAGAGCTAGACGCCAGGGATGATAGCATTGTTCCAGATCGCGATACTGCAACTACAGAACGTGAGGATGAGACACCTGAACCTATCATCGTTCAAGCCGCCGATGTCATCATTATAAAACAGGAAACCGAGATTCCAAGCGTAGAACCCGATGTTGCGGTGTCTGAGTATACCATTATTCAAGCCCCCGACCTCGCAAGTGCAGAACAGAAAACAGAGGCTGTTCCAAGCGTAGAACCCGATGTTGCGGTGTCTGAGTATACCACTATTCAAGCCCCCGACCTCGTAAGTGCAGAACAGAAAACAGAGGCTGTTCCAAGCGTAGAACCCGATATTGAGGTG
>JAQYWP010000139.1:0-4146 GCA_029379285.1 Rhizonema sp. PD38 | reverse complement strand
AAGTGCAGAACAGAAAACAGAGGCTGTTCCAAGCGTAGAACCCGATATTGAGGTGTCTGAGTATACCATTATTCAAGCCCCCGACCTCGCAAGTGCAGAACAGAAAACTGAAAATATTCCTAATGTAGAATATGAGGAAGAAATTGCGCCACAGACACAAGACCAAGAAAGAGAAATTATTGCAGCAGTCAACAGCGATCGCGAAAATTCTGTGGATATGCCATTTCAACAAACAGAGCCAGCATTAGTGCTTGACAATGCCTCTATTTTAACACCACCTGAAAGTGAATTGGCAGCGACAAGTCAACACACTGAAGAAGTTCCATCAGAAAATCAAGAATTAGAAGAACTAGAAAATCCATCTATACAGCTTGCTAAAATTCTCGAAGATAAACAGATAGTGCTTGTTAGTCACGATAGCAGAAAATCTGAACTTACAGAATTAGTATCTGAATACGAAGAATTTTTATCGTACTGCTTAACGAGAACATGGCAAACTTTCAGCGATGATTTGTACAAAAAAACAGGTCTAAGCGTCACTCAAGAAATTCCTCCAGCAAATTCAGGAGGGTATCAAGCAATTAACTCACTAGTTAACTCTGGAGAAATTGTAGCAGTAATTTTTCTTAGAGACTTAATGATGGGGCCTCAACAAGGTCAAGCAAGTGAAGAAGCACTATTGAGGATATGTAATATCAACAATATTTTACTGGCAACGAATTTACCAACAGCGAAAGCAATTCTTTATTATCTCAAAAACTTAAAAGATTAGCAGTTTGTAGTCAGCACTTCAGTACTTGTGTTTTTAAGGACTGAAGTTCTCACTACGAGCTAAGAACGCTACGAATTATAATAATTATGAATAGTAATAGTGATAATCTTATAAGCGCTAGTCTTTCTAAGCAAAGCTTAACTTATCGACCAAATCAAGGCGAAGTTTCTTTTGAAGTCACTGTTAATAATGACAGCGATCGCTTTGCCAATTTTCAATTAGAAATTATTGCTGCTGGTGAAATTCGCAATTTGAATTACCGTTGGTATCGTCTTGAACCAGAAGTTGCTGTAGCTCAACCTCACGGTAGTAGCACTAAATTCCAAGTATTTATTTTTAATACGCCAATTCCTGGATTTGTTGGTACAATTAACCTGTCTGTAAAAATATTTTCTCCTCAGCTAGCACGAGAACGCAGACTCATACTGCGTTTGGAAATTGAGCGAGATAATAAACCAATTATAATTAGTGTTGAACTACCAATACGCACATTCCAAGTATATCCAGGCAACGTTATAGATATACCTGTACGAGTTAGAAATCAGGGACAAGTAGCTAGTAATGTACTGTTACTTTTTAAAGGGATCGACCCTTCTTGGGTAACTAACAGTGCTGAACGGAGGTTCACTCTAAATGCTAATAGTCAAACGGAACTGAGTTTTAGATGTGAACCACCTTCTGTAGTTCAAGCACCTAGTTTAAATTACTTGTTTATTGCTGAAGCTACAAGCAATAATAGTTACCCAGCAAATGCAGAAGGTAATTTGGAAGTATTGCCTGTAGGTTATATTAATTTTAGCACACCACAAAACAAGCAAAGAATTCCTTCTCGGCGTCCGTGGTTGCCGGATTGGAAGTCCAATAGTGCTTCGTATGAATTGCTATTTAAAAATGTCAGCAATATAGGTCAAGAAATTAGTGTACAAATTCAGGGTAGAGATTGGCGAAAATGTACATTTAAGAAGTTTCCTAAAATTGCGAATTTAAATTTAGGAGAGACAGTAAAGGTAATTTTAGATGTTCAAACAAAACGTCCTTGGGTCGGCATCGGAAAAACTTTATTTTTTGAAGCAAAAGCAGAATTATCTGACCAAAGGTTAGGCAGTACAGACCCAGCTACTCAAAGTTTAGAATTAGAGGTTTTACCAATTATACCTTTGTGGTTACTACTAGCGATTCTGGCACTGCTCGCAGTACTGCTTGCTTTCCTGTTTAAGCAAGAAGCAATTGCACACACAGATGCTGTCAATTCAGTTCATATCAGTGGTACTGGCACATCTGTTGTGAGTGCTTCTAATGATTGTACACTGAGATTTTGGAGAGTTCGTACTAATAGATTAGAACCAGATGAAACAGTCGGAAAAACTTCACAGGAACAGCTTTTAGCTTGCAACAAACTTCAAAAAAGTAAAGGATTATTAGCAGTTACCAACGAGAAAAACACTGTTGTGCAGTTTGTACCAGTCGAAAACGACCGTGTTGCAGTTGCTCTTGACAATGGGATTATCCAGTTACGACGAGTACCCACTGGTGAAAAAATTGCTGAACTCCAAGACCCTGAAGCACCGGGTGATAGAGTATTTGACTTAGCGTTTACCTCAAACTCGCTTGATTTATATAGCGGTTCTGGCAAAGGTAAGGTGAGATTATGGTCGAGAACATCAATTAATGATAAATTTGAAAAAAAACCAAATATTGACCTAGAAAATATCCAAAATCTAGGAGAGTTTCCAATCAGAGCGTTGGCGTTGAGTTCCGACAACACAATTCTCGTTATTTCTGGGAATTTTAACCGTTTTTTAATATTACCTTTAAATAAAAATCAATCTAACAGATTATTCAAAAAATTATCATTGCAAAAACTAGAAAATATAGATGGAAGAGGAGGACCGCTTGATTTTGTGTTTGGCTTAGCTTTCATTCCCAACTCGCCAGCAAAAATTCTGGCAACAGCCGACTCGGCTGGATGGATTGCAATTTGGGATTTGAACAAATGTAAAGTTATAAGCAATTCTCAGCAGCAAATTGATGACTTAAACTGTACACCAATAGACCGCTGGCAAATTGAGTCAAAAACAGCTGTACGTGCTTTAGCGTTTAATGAAGATGGTAGTTTGTTAGTAAGTGGTGGAGATGACGGACAAGTAGTTGTATGGCATTTAACTTCCGGTTATCAACTCGACAAAACAAAATCACCAAAAGGTATACCTATTTTCCAAGGTTCTACAAAAATTAGAAGCATTGACGTAAAAAGCAGTCAAGGAATCGTGGTTAGTGGCGGTGAAGATTCTCAAGTCAGACTCCACCATATGAACTAAGGTTATTTCATTCTAAGCACGACCGCCATACAATCAATGTAATCGCTCAATAAATCGAGGCGGACTAGCAATTCAGGAACGATTTTACGCAATTTGAGGCTTGTCACTGAACGATTTACCCCGAATTATTGAGCAGTTACCAATCAATTGTATGGCTAATAGTAAAAGTCCGTTTTAACAGACTAAGAAAATATTATCAGTCGGTTTTAACCGAACATGCGTTATTAGCCTTGAAATAAATTTCAAGGCGGACGAGGTAAGAATGAAATAGCCCTGCCATATTAACTAAAGTAATCTAAACAATTATGCAAGCGAGAACTAATCCACTATCCATTATTATTAATCCGCCAGGAATTCAATATGGAATGCCGGGAGATATTGTATCACTTTATGCTGTCGTGATTAATGAGGGCGACCAAAGCGCTGTTATCGACTTGTTTTTTACTTTTGACGAGACATTTCAAAAAATTAGTGGTTGGTCCGCTTCTCCAAGAGCTAGTTTAGCAGTGGGGCCGAAGGAAACTAGCGACGAAGTTACGTTTAATTTTGAAATTCCAGTTGATGCTTTAGCGGGTACCTATGATTATACTTTTGTCGTTGATTCTCCAGAACATTATCCGCAGGATACTCCGATAAACTTTCCCGGTCAACTCAGAGTTCTACTCAAAGAACAAACTGTTATCCGCGCTTTTGACCCAACTTTTGCAATTATACCTGCCACAAATCCAAATAAAGCTATAACTTACAGATTCGACCAACCTTTACAAGTGGTGGTAAAAGTTGAAAATCGCTCGAACCGTGTAGACAGATTCCGCTTGACTTGTCCAGATTTAGATGAAAGTTGGGTTAAAATATCTTACCCTGGTAGTGGGTTGGAAGGAGCAGGCTTATTTGATGTCAGTGCACTAGAACTCAACCCTAATTCTGAAAGTGAAATCTCTTTAGAATTTCTTCCTCCTATTGATACTCTCGCTGGTAGCTATTCTCCAACCATTCGCTTGCTTTCAGAAAATAATCCAGATTTGATCCTTTTGGATTTAATATACATTAATATAC
>JAQYWP010001012.1 GCA_029379285.1 Rhizonema sp. PD38 | reverse complement strand
AATGATTATTATTGTCTACGGAGATTTTCTTATATTTTATTTTCTGGAAATCCCTAAACTGATGCCTCCGCCGACTGGAATTTTCGACGATCAAGAGCGACAAAAGCTAATTGAACTTGCTAAAGCATTTGCACAAGCAGGTGACTTAGCTCTTGCTTACGAAGGAGAGAAGATAACTCCTCAAAAAACTGGCACCAACGAGCTTGGTTCTAAGAAAAGTGCTCACTTCCCATAGACCATTCATCTATGTGTAGTTTTTAAGCTTAACTTAAGGACTAGAGTTTAGACTAGAACACGCGATCGCGTCATGGTCGCGGTGCCAAAAAAGTTGTAAAAAAATGAAGGGATACCTGTGGTTAAAACAGGTTCCCTTCTTTGGGAGAGAAAAGAGGCACTACCAACTTTAGTGTTTATATAAGGTTGATTTTTTAACGCGAATTTATTTTACCTAGCATCACTAAGTCGTTTTTCATGTCTTAATCTAAACTCCAGTTATATTGGATGAATACTCAATTTAACCAATATTTTTCATTGCTTTTTTGATTGGAATTGCTAGAAATTTCTGGGAAAAGCAGTAGAGGTAGACGAAGAGCAAACTTGCGAAAAGTAGTAGCATAATACCTAAAATTATTGCATATGATTTTGTCTGCCACCAGACTCGGTGTATTACAACTACGGTAATTTCTACTAATGTTCTTCTCTTTCGTAAAGGTAAAAAATTTTCTGGATTAGATTCCTGGATTTTGGTTATAGAGGATTTTCCTGCTTGTAATTGCATAATTGCCATTTAACCAACTCATGACACTAATTTACATAAAGTCGATAGGGTTTATGTAAATTAAATTATGGCATACTTTATTTATGTAGTCAATATGAACTAATGCACCTAAACTCACACTCATAAAGGTTTAGATATATTGATTCAATATTGTGGAAGTTTTGCTAAAAACTTACGTTAATGTATGTTGAGGGGTTTCGCACTCCAATCTATAATTTTATACAATCTACGTAATATTACATAATGATTAGCATACTTATAAGTATATTGAGCGAAAAATTGCACTTTGCCTAAAGTCTGATTAACACACCTTATTTTACGTACCACCTGTATGGCTTTGTTCTTACACTCAAGATTGTCTCGGTATTAAATCCGTAGAAAGCGAGTACAACAGTCAAAGTGGTAAAAAAACGAAAACTATGGTGAACTTGATTAATCTGAAATGGCGTCATATTGTTCTTGGCTTAAGCTGTCTACTTCTGTTTATTGCCTGTCATCATTTCCAGCCCGATCCAAACACAACCTTAAAAGGTACTAAATATCTCAAGGTTGCTTGCGATCCCACCTTTACTCCCTTTGAAATCCAGAAGGCGAACGGTAAATTAGAGGGCTTTGATATTGACTTGATGAATGCGATCGCCTCTGTTGCTGGTTTTACAGTTCAGTTTGAAAGCCTTCCTTTTGATGGTATGGTTTCTAGCTTGCAAGCTAAGAGAATTGATGCGGCAATTAGTGGGATCACAATTACCTCAGAACGTCTCAAAACAATTTCCTTTTCTCGACCTTATCTGAAAGCTGGACTGGCGATCGCTGTTAGAGAAGAAACTCAAGATATTAAAGACATCAACAGTCTCCAAGGTAAAAAAATTGCTGTGCAAATTGGGACACCAGGAGCCGATTTAGCAAAAACTATTCCCAATGCCAAAATTAGTACGTTTAATTCTGGACCCGAATTTTTTCAAGAATTACTTAATCGTAATGCTGATGCTGTCTTGTGCGATGCTTTCGCTACTTTATATGTGATAAAAATCGGGAATCTTAAAGGAATAAAACTTGTTGGCAATCCTGTTACTGAAGAATACTATGGCATTGCTACACCCAAAGATTCTCCCTACCTGGATGTGATTAACGAAAGTATAGCGACTTTATTTTCTAATGGGACTTATAAAAAAAATTACCAAAAATGGTTTGACTCTGAGCCGCCTCAAATACCAGCTGCTATACGGAATTAAAAATTAAAAAAGCCTGAACTGTATATCGGAGTAAATGAGGACTCGAATTCCCAACCTAAAGGGAATTGGTTCTTAAAAGCCTTTAAGAGTTTAGAGCTTGGAGGATCTATCTTCTGAAGTTCGTTCACATAAACTTTTCCTTTGTTACCCACTGTTGTAGTGTATTCTGCAAACTTCAGATTATCAATGGAGTCTGGTGAGTAGACTAAATTAAACGCTTTTGCCGGAAGTGATTTAAAAAGAATTGGAAATGCTACTACAGTAAAAGTTGCTAGTAATTGATTGAATTTAATCATCTGTATGTGACTTAAAAAGTGAAGTAATAGACAAAGAGTTGTTTATTTGAAGCTTGGCTAATCCCCCAAAACCGTTTATAAATTAGCCTTAGAGTCAACGTCAGGTAACCAAGAAATCCCGATCATGTGCGCCGTCGCTCCTCACCGCAAGCGGATAATGAAGCGATAACAGAGCATCTACAGGACTTATTGAGTCCAGCGATTACGGCTGTAGTACCACAAGGAATTGAACCGGATAAAATTCGCTTATTCTTGAAAGAGCGTTTTAACATTGAGCTAGCAGATGGTCTAGATTATCTGAAAAACAAAATTTTTCGTATTGGTCACTTGGAATTTGTTAGCGATCGCGATATTTTTAGCTTCATAGCATCTCTAGAAGTTACCCTTTTTGAACTTGGTTACGAAAACTTTACTATGGGATCTGGTGTAACGGCAGCAACCAGAAAGTTCTCAAATGATTTAACTTGATAGTCAGTTTTGGACGGCTTTAGCACGACTAGGTGGTTTTATTGGTCGTAAGTCAGATGGTCTTCAAGGGAAGGCAGACCCTTTAGCGTGGTTGGCTGCGATTGCAAGATATTTGCTGGGGTACTCATGCGAAATTCTTCTATTTTTTAAAAAATGTTGGTTTTGACTTGGTCTTTATACTGGGGAGAGTCAAGAATGAAATTGCAACTATTCTTTACGCAGAACCTAGAATGAATTCTTTTGGCAGACTCCGGTAAAGCATATTACACTAGATATTAGGAGAAAGTAGGCGCAGGCGGTTGCAAATCAGTTTTTCGATTGGTTTGAGGAAAGTCCGGGCTCCCAAAAGACCAGACTTGCTGGGTAACGCCCAGTGCGAGTGATCGTGAGGATAGTGCCACAGAAAGATACCGCCAAATCAGTCCTGAGCAATGAGCGTTGAGTCGTGAGGGAAGAAAACTCAGGACTCAGAACTCAGAACTTAGAGCTGAATATGGTAAGGGTGCAAAGGTGCGGTAAGAGCGCACCAGCAGCGTTGAGAGGCGCTGGCTCGGTAAACCCCGGTTGGGAGCAAGGCGAAAGGAGCTATGGTTGGTCTTTTACCAGTTCCGCTGAATAGAGCCGCTTGAGGTGTCTGGTAACAGGCATCCCAGATAGATAACTGCCCTCGTAAGAGAACAGAACCCGGCTTACGTCCGACTTTTTCCTCTAATTTTTTGAAGGTTTCAAACTAAAAGTTGCTTCTTAGAGAGAGTAAACTATATTCATAACTCTTAACTC
>JAQYWP010001011.1 GCA_029379285.1 Rhizonema sp. PD38 | reverse complement strand
GTATAAGTTTAATTGTTAAGTGGGTAGCCTAATTCAATCTAGGTTGAATGTTGAAGAACTTCAGATCTAGATTTGGAACGGAGGAACCAATCATCGGGGCAAATCTCACCTTGAGAGAGACACCTTCCAGTCTTAGCCCGTCAGCTAACTCCGTCAGCAATGGAAGGAGTGCCAAAGACGAAAGCTTTTTAATAGCAGTTGTCGTTGAGATCTCCTTGAGGATGTCATTATCATTATTATAAGTGTGATCGTCCCTTTTTGACCCACCTCTTACTCCATAGAGTTGAAGAGAGGCAACAACTGTGAACATCAAACAAATAACAGTGTTCTTTGAAGGAACGCTATGCCGAAATCATATCTTCTCAAAAGAGAATATGTTGTCGAGTCCAGCTTTAAAATTCTTTAATCTAAAGAAATCGTTTGAAGCAGTTAATTATTTAGTCGAAAAGAGACTAGGCTCTAATTTTCATTGTTCCTTACTGAGTATTCTCAAGATCCTGTTAATAAAACAGACAACAGAAAGGACGACAGAATTGAGTGCTTAATGCCGCTCAGTAACTTCAATTATCAAATTTTTAACTAAAAGGAAGTTATGCAGACAGTCATTCTCATTCTTGTTGAAGTGCTAATTGTCATTGGTTTGTCGCGCCTAGTGGGTTTGGGATTCCGGAGGATTAAGCAACCACTGGTAATTGGCGAGATTGTTGCTGGAATTATGCTAGGACCATCTTTGTTGGGTTGGCTTGCTCCAGAACAAGCGGCTGCTCTATTTCCAGTTACAGCCATTCCTTTTTTGAATGTGCTGTCTCAGTTAGGGCTGATATTCTTCATGTTTCTCATTGGTTTAGAACTAGACCCAAAATACCTTAAGGGTCAGATGGAAGTAGCAGTTTTGACTTCCCACGTCAGTATTTTAGTGCCCTTTTCAATGGGAACTCTGCTCGCTCTGCTACTTTATCCTTTGGTGTCGAATACCAGTGTCTCATTTACAGCCTTTGCTCTGTTTTTAGGAGCGGCAATGTCGATTACAGCCTTTCCAGTACTAGCTCGGATTATTACTGAGAACAACTTACAGGGAACACGTTTGGGAACATTGGCACTGACGTGTGCAGCTGTGGATGATGTCACAGCTTGGTGTGTGTTGGCAGTGGCGATCGCAGTAGCTAAAACCAACACCATGAGCGGTGCACTGCCAACGATTTTCTCTGCTTTGCTATACATTGCGTTCATGGTAACGGTGGGGCGTTGGTTCTTGCAAAGAATTGCTACTTATCACGAGCGAACACGGCACTTCAATCAGTTCGCCATAGCTATGATTTATGGAGGCGTGATTATTTCTGCCCTGATCACAGAGACTATCGGTGTTCACCTGATTTTTGGAGCGTTCCTGATGGGGGCAGTGATGCCCAAAAAACCTGAAGTAGTGAGGGAGTTAGCTCAGAAAACCGAGGACTTTGTACTCACGGTTCTGTTGCCAATTTTCTTTGCTTTTAGTGGTCTGCGAACGCAAATTGGTCTGCTCAACCGACCCATATTATGGATACTATGTGCAGCTGTTGTGGCAGTAGCAATCAGTGGCAAGTATATAGGCACGTATGTAGCAGCTCGCGTTGGTGGCATTGAGAAGCGCGAAGCCTCAGCACTAGGTTGGTTGATGAATACTCGTGGTTTGACTGAGCTGATTGTTCTCAACATTGGTCTAGAACTGAAAGTGATCTCGCCGTTGTTGTTCACCATGCTAGTCATCATGGCGCTGGTGACAACGTTTATGACATCGCCCCTATTGGAGTGGATTTATCCGAAAAAGCTGATCAAGCTTAATGATATGGATCGAGAGCTTGAGGAGGAGACGAACCTAAATGCTGCCACCAGTTATCGGATTCTAGTACCAATAGCTAATCCTAGTACGCAGAAAGGATTGATGCAATTGGCAATAGCGATCGCAGGCAGTCGATTGCAACCTGCCATTGTTCATCCTCTCAGCCTGATCGAATTAGAAGAGAATTATGCTTTTAGCAGTACCCCAGCTGAGGCTGATCGATTAATCCAAGAGCTTCGATCTCGCATGTCCGAATTGATTCAAAGTTTGGAACCTCCTCAAACTCGTCAGATGGTGCGTCCCATTATCCGTACGACTAAGAATGTTGCACGGGAGACAGACCAGATTGCCGTACTTGAGCAAGCTAATTTAATTGTGATGGGATGGCATCGGCCAGCTTTTAGTACCAATCGATTGGGTGGGCGAGTCGGTGAAATTCTCAGCACTGGGCGGGTGGATGTGGCTGTGTTTATAGACAAGGGAAGGGAGCGTTTGGAGACGTTGTTAGTACCTTACTCTGCCAATATTCATGATGAGTTAGGACTAGAAATAGCCTTAAGGCTGCTCGTCAATAGCGAACAGCGCCATCTCACCATTCTACGGGTTGCAAGTGGCGAGCAAACTCACAGTGAATTAGATTACGAATACAAAACGATGATGGAGCAATTGCCAAGCGCGTTACGCGAGCGCATTAACCTCAAGATTATCGAGACGGCAGAGCCTATCCAAGCTGTGGTAGAAGCATCGGCGACTGTAGATCTCACTATCGTTGGCACCAGCAGTGCTTGGGGAATACAACGTCAAACCTTGGGTCGATACACAGATGAAATAGCCATTCAATGCCACTCCTCGCTTCTGATTACCCGTCGGTACAGTCAGGTTACCTCCCACCTTGCCTCTATACTTTCAGCTACAAACGCTGACATTAACAAAGATGAATCTGGAGTCGGAGTGTCATGAATCATTTCAAATTTAAGTCCTTGGCATTTTATGGTACGGCAATCGTTGCAGTCGTGATTCTATTTAGTGTCGTCACCGCTTATGGAACAGCCAATCTCAAGGCTTCTCCCGCAATTGATGGTAGCTATCGACTTCAGGCTCAAAATTTGCCAGAGTGTTTGAAAGCCTCGACAGTGGTGTTAACGATTCAGCAATCTGGTAAGTACTTGAGCGGCTCTTTATTGCCTGCTTCCAGCATCAAGCTCAAAGCTGCTCAGAAAAAACCATCTCTGGATGGCAATCTGATTAATCAACAGATAAATTTAGAAGGGCAAGTTCCAGGGTTTCCTAAGTGTAATCATAGCCAGGTTAAGATTCAAGCCCAAGTGAGAGAAAAAATACTAGTTGGTCAGATCACCCTTGGTTCCACTCCAAAGGCAGATAATTTTACGGCTCAGCAAGAACTGCCACAGCAACAACCTGAAAAACATTAGGACATGTTATCAACCTTAACCATAGCATGATGAGTGTTATTGGTTTATGCTCCCCTCACCGTATCTCTACACTGACTCTCAAGCAGTGTAGAGACGTGCTTTTGAAATGCTATATCATAGATGAGCGATCGCTCCCTACTTCTGCAACAGCGCATCATTACATTTATTGCAAATTAACCTGTCAATTTTCTTGGGCTGAGTTTAACCAAACCTTCGCTCGGTCATATCTCAATTCTCAATTACATTAATTGTTATGGCTGGGAACTCAATACTGCGTAGGATAAGCTCTTTTTTCCTCCCCTGCAT
>JAQYWP010001010.1 GCA_029379285.1 Rhizonema sp. PD38 | reverse complement strand
GTACATGCGTGAGTTTCTGGATCTTAACTCAGTAACAGTATAAATCGTAGAGGGGGTAAGTACGTAGGCGTAAATAAACATAACTTCACATTGAGCCGAAGTCTACTGCACATCCAATTCGCCTGTACGAGTACTTTGCTTTTATGGAAACAAAGTTAGTTATTTTTCAGTTTCTGAGCATGTCAATATTTATTTACATATTTAGGTTTTTTTGCGCCAACCTACTTATCCCTATTCTTCTAAATGTCTGAAATATAACTAATGGTAGTTGCGCGAGTGTTATGTACTCAGCCACAATGCATAGAATCACAACTTAAATGTGATTTGTATCACAGTATACGTATATGGTGAATCAATACTCTTGAGTGAATTTAATGACATAATGAAGTTGTGAGGAATTGAACGGAAGCCATTTGAAGGCAAAGGGAGAAAATTTATGTATCGTAAGCTTGTGGCTACTATAGCCTTATTAGCTCCCCTATTTTTTGTGAATGCAGTCAAAGCTGAGAATCCGCAGCAGCTCAAACAGTTGCTATCTACTGGTGAATGTGTCAAGTGCAATTTAACAAAAGCAGATCTTCGCGGTGTTCATTTGCTGGGTGCAGATTTGAGAGGTGCTAATCTGCAAGGAGCGAATCTTAAAGGAGCGAATCTTGAAGGTGCAGATTTAACAGGCGCTAACTTGACAGGCGCTAACTTAACCTCAGCTTTTGCAACAAACGTTAATTTTAAGCAGGCAAATCTCAATAAAGTAAATTTCACGAAAGCTACGATCCACGATTCTAACGTGTATGGGGCATCGATGAATGACCTCAATATTACTAATGCCAGTATAAACAATACCGCGATCGGTGTTGGTGGTGAAGGTTCACCACTGGACATTCCCGATTGGAAATAAGTTGAAGAGCAAAGAAGTAGCGTAAACAGACAAAGATGTTCTCCCATACCTTGAGGCATAGCTCAAGAGATGGGAGTTTTTTTATGAACCATTTATCGTAGTACGTTATTACAAAAATGAATAACTTACTTTGATTTCCGATTTTTAATTACAAGGGTTGTTGAAAGTAGTAACGTAATTAATGAAGCAAAACGGTACTATTGTGTTGATTGAAATTTATAGCTTAAGATAGCCTAAATTTCGGTTAAAATCGGCATTTAGACTTGTATAAATGAGAGGTGGACTAATTTTTGCCTAATTCAGGCTAACATGATCGCGATTAATGACAATGTAAGCATTGTGGATTTGAAGCCTACCCAGGATTTAAATTTACTAAAAAAAGCTCATCTTTGTTCATTCTGCGGCATCCGCCTGCTACCTCTGCTACTGATAGTCTACCTTGTAGTTGATGAAGTCGCCGTTCAGGTTCGATTATGGTTGTAGGCAGCGATTAGTCCTTTTGGGTGCCTAACTCATTTATCTTGATACACCCGTATATTGCCTAATCAACAGCCTTTTGGTTGTAACTGTCCGGATTAGAATAACTCAATTGTGAAAATGAAGGGAGATGTAATGCAAGAACCGGAATACGTAGAAACCAGATCTTCAGAGACAAATATGCCAGAAATAAACAACCAAACAGGAACCCTAACTAAACTCCAACCAGCCGTGCAATCTCAAGAGCAATGGCTAAAATATGGAGAACAAGTATCTAGCTTTTTAGAAGTACTGCCTGAGTATCTAGGAAGCTTTTTTAACAGATACAAACAGCCCCTAGTTACTCTTGGTTTGATTGGAACGGCGATTATCACGACTAAGGTAGTCTTGGCAATATTGGATGCTATAAATGACATTCCTTTAGTAGCACCTACCTTTGAGTTGATTGGTATTGGATACTCTGCTTGGTTTATTTACCGCTATTTACTTAAAGCCTCAAGTCGGGAAGAGTTAACTGATGAATTAGCATCGCTGAAATCACAAGTAGTCGGCGACCAAACTCCTGAGGTTTAAGGTTAAACCAATGTATTGATAACAGTGTAGGAATTTTAGATTTTGGATTGCCCCACAAATAAATTAGGAGGCTTGGAATCATGAAATTATTTGATTTAATCTCCATAAGTCGATTTGGGGGCAACCGCCCTTGTTTTTTTAGATATGGGAGGTTAGATTTTTTGTTAATCCGTATATCCCATATCTAAAATTAAAAACTCGTACACTTAGAAGACAATTTTCATTCTTGTCTCAAAGTCGTCAATCTTGAATCTAAAAACTTTGACCACTTTTAGTCTAATTTAACGCGATTCTTTCACAATATAATCAGATTGAATTGGTTGTAATTTTCCCATTCGTACCAAAGATTGATAAATCATTGCCGCTACCTCAGCACGGGTAGCTTCTCTATTAGGGGCTAGAGCTTTAGGATCTGGGTAGTTGACAACAAGACCATTTTCTGTAGCAATTGCTACTCTATCTGTAGCATAATCAGGAATTTCCTTAGCATCTTGATAGGTGCTTAACAGTCGATCTTGGGATGACGTTCCTTTTAGATTAAAGCCACTGACAAGAGCAACTAAAACTTGTACTCGTGGAATCCTTTGATAAGGTAGAAAGTTTTTGTCAGGATAGCCTTTTAAGAAGCCAGTATTAATAGATTGGTTAATCGATTGAGTCGCCCAGAAATTTTCAGGGATATCTTTAAACGCGATCGCATTATTACCAATCTCTTTATTATCAAAAGCCTTTTGTAGTATGGCAGCAAATTCTGCACGGCTGACAGGCTGATTTGGCCTAAAAGTATGATCTGGAAAGCCTGTAATAATGCCACGAGAGGAAAGAGTGTCAATAAACCCTCGTCCCCAAAAGTCAGATGGAACATCCACAAATGCAAGTGGCGGGGGAATTATGGGCAGTTTTTCCCCTGACTTTAACGGGCGATCGCCCAATGGATTCGTACTAGCCGGAGGTATTAAAGGCACGGGTACTGGTATTGCTGACCTTGGAGCGACAAAAGGCAGCGCGGGTAAAGGAGGTGTATAATCTGGCGTGTTTGGAGTTACAGTAGGTTCTACTTCCGTTGTTTGTGGAACTGCTTGTTGATTAGGGGACGGCGAAACTGGGGCAGTTGGGACTGGTAATAATACTGAGGAAGATGGAGAAACTGAGGTACTCGGAACAGAAGGTGAGAGCAGAGTATCTAAGTTCCAACCCGAATTTTTGTGGAGGAATGACCAAAATAAAATTCCCCCAATGGTGGCAAAGGCAATCAAAATACCAATAAATTCATCAAACCCGAGGACATTGGTTTGAGATGAGTTGGGATCTTCGGAAGGAGGCATATTTGGATTTGAGTTTGTGGGTCAAATTTTCTATTCATAGACTAATACGAAGCGAGACATATTTGAATTTTTCTACCATGCTAAGTAAGTCGGCGATAAAAAACCCAATGATGTAAAGCTCGCCGGGGGAAGCTTCCCCCGGCAGACTTTACGTAAAGCTACAGCCCAAGGGATGCGCTTCCCCCGGCAGACTTTACTAGGACTTACGCATTGACAGGAATCTGACTATGTGCCTTCAAACCCACTTTTTGTTCAAGATTGCGATAATTTACAGGTACAGATTTACCT
>JAQYWP010001009.1 GCA_029379285.1 Rhizonema sp. PD38 | reverse complement strand
CATAAAATTCTCACTGTTACTGGTAAGAATCCAATCGGTTAGTTTAAAATCTGATTTGGCTAATTTCTCTGTAACTAAAAATTTCTTGGTTCCTTCTAAGAGTTGCAATCCTTGAGCAGAAAATGCTTCCTCGGGAAACTGTTTTACGGAGAAGGAAGCTTTAACGATATTAATTGGGTATCCAGATGCTTGAGCGTGAAATTTGTAATACTCTTCTGGGTTGGCTTTAATATCTTTGACTGCTTCAAGTTTAATCTGATTCCACTTCTTGGGAAGATTAGGATATTTAGCAAGGAAATTTTCTGTTATTACAGTAGCGCTTGTCCCTAGTAAGTCAGGATGTTTAGCTGCTTCATCAATTACTGGAAACCCTTTTGAAACTAAAATTGGACCTGTACCAGTCGGTGCGGCAATAGCAGCAACATCACCACGTTCTAGGGCGGCTTGGGCAACGCTTGGGAGTAGGTGAACAACGGTCACTTGTTCAGCAATGCCATTTTTTTGCAATAATCCTAATAAATAGCGGTGCATATACGACCCTTTTGATGTCGCCACCTTTTGCCCTTTGAGTTCTGTAATTGAATGCGGTCCGTTTTTCTTAGCTAACAACCAAGTATTTTGCCCCACTTGCTCTTGACTAATTAACCGGGTTTTGATGCCATTAGCTTTGGCGACGATCGCTGGTGTATCGCCATAGATGCCAATGTCTACCTTCTCTGCTACAAGAGCTTCATTGAGATCTGGTCCGTTGGGAAAATGGAAGATCTGGACCTTCGCGATCCCCAATTTCTCTAATTCCGGCTCAAAGTTGCCTTTATGTATTGCCCAGCCTATAGGTCCAGTTGGAACAATAGTGTTACTAATGATACCTAAGTGCAGGGTAGAAGTAGTTGATGGGGCCTGGGTTTTAGTGCTTGGTGCTTCTTTAGATATGATTTGATTGGAACTACACGCGGTGTTTAGTAGTAAAAGAGATGCTATTAAGGTGGATAATCTGGAAAAAAGGGGTGGATGGACAAAATCAGTCATATGACTTCGCAAAGGAATTTTTTTAATGAACCGCACCAGGCACAGAAAAGCCAGCGCTGCATTCTCGCAGTTCTGAGGAGAGTTTCCTTCAGTAGGGGACTGCGGAGCGCGATCTTCTCCAAAAGGAGACGCTGCCTTGTAGCTTGCTTCCCCGAAGGGGTACGACGTTCGTAGCGTCGGAACGAGCGTCACCCAAAGGGCGAACCCGTAAGGACGCGACACAGAGAGAAAATATAGGGTTTTTGATTTTTTGGGTAAATATTAAATCTTTTTTTTACTTTAAATGCTTTAGTAATTCGTAAGTTGAATCTTCTTTGGCTCCGTTTGTGCGTTCACGACCCCAACCGATATTTTTGCGATAGCTACCTAGAAGTCCGGCTTCTGCAAGAGACTTCTCGTCTACTGACTCAAGCGGTTCGACTTGGGGTGCTACATAAAGGGCATCTACTGGACAGTACAATTCGCACATGAAACAAGTTTGACAGTCACTTTGTCTGGCAATGGTTGGAGGTGCATTCGGTACGCTCTCAAATACATTTGTTGGGCAAACGTTAACGCAGATATTGCACTCTATGCACCGCATGGCGCTGACTAATTCAATCATGTTGGTTGTTAGTTGTTTTACTAACCGCTATTTACTAACCATTAATAACTCTTGAGTCTCTAGTTTTTTAGGTTCTGGTTTTACCCAGACTTGATCTAAACCTCCACTAATCAGGTGATGCTGCTGGTTCGCATCCAATTGTGGATGGTCTTCGTGCTTGTGCATACCGCGAGTTTCTTTACGTTCTAAAGCGCTGCTGTACATCCATCGCGCTGTTGCTACCATTGCTGCTGCTTCCCGCGTCCGGACGATATTTTGATCGTTTACAGATTGGCTATTACGAATCTCTTGCCAAAGTTGATTTAACCTCTGCAACGATTCTGTCAAATTTTTCTCGTTGCGGAAATAGTTGCGATCATAGGGGAAGACTTCGTCTTGGGTTGCTTGGATGATTTGATCGGGGTTTAGGGTGCGATTACTGCCAGAATAGAATGCAGCTTCGCCTATTGCTTCTGTTGGGCGTTGTGTTGCTTTATCTCCCAACTCATGGGCGCAAACGCTAGCAGATTGTCCAGCCCAATAACCTGAAGATATCGCCCAAGCAGCATTATGACTACCGCCGCCTGTGAACCCACCACAGATTAATTCTCTTGTTGCTGCATCTCCAGCGGCATACAATCCTCTTACAGAGGTAGCGCAGGTATCATCCACAATTCTAATTCCACCCGTACCACGCACTGTTCCTTCGAGGCGGAGGGTGACGGGGAAGCGCTGGGTAAAGGGATCAATGCCTGCCCGATCTAAGGGTAGGAAGAAGTTGGGCTGTGCCTTACGCATGGCTGAGCGCATTTCTTCTGTTGCTTGATCGATAATGGCGTAAACTGGTTGATTCAACAAGGTTTTGGCAATCACCGAACGTCCCCCGTGTGAACCTGCGCCCGGAATTGGGGTGTTGTCTTCGTAGGTAAAAGTTGCCCAGCTGTAAAATAGGGTTTTGGTGACGGAAGAAAAGGCGGGACAGATGCCGTAAGCGTTGGAAAATTCCATTCCCGACATTTCGGCAGCTGCTTCAGCCGCCATTAAGTAACCGTCCCCTGTTAAAACGTTGCATCCTAGTGCTTTACTTAAGAAAGCACAGCCGCCAGTGGCAATGATCGCAGCGCCTGATTGCACAATCCATTTTTTACCCGTTTGACGGTTAATTCCTGTTGCACCTGCAACTGCACCATCAGATACCAACAGTTGCAAAGCTGGACTGTTGTCTAAGATTGTGACACCTGCCCGTTTGATTTGCTTGCGCATCAGTCGCATGTATTCTGGTCCTTGGAGACTACGCCGATAGGGTTTACCCGATTCGTCGGTGGGAAAGGGATAACCCCAGTCTCCTAACAGATTGACGTTCGCATAAGTTTGATCCAGTACCCGCTGCATCCAATCGCGGTTTGATAAAAATCCACCCAATGTTTCGCGACTTGCCATTGCTGCATCTCGAGCATCAGCATCAGGCGGTACGTACCAAACGCCGTTGCCAGATGCCGCCGCGCAGCCTGTGGTACCACAGTAACCTTTATCTACGAGGACAACTTTAGCACCACTCGATGCAGCACTCCAAGCTGCCCAAGTACCAGCCGGACCACCTCCAATTATCAGCACATCTGCCTGCAAGTTGGGATAAATATCAGTGGTAGATGACTCTTCTGACCAAAACTGGTTCATACTGCTCAAATTCCTCACTTTAACATCAAATACCCACGACAGAAAGACTTTGGCGATCGCACGGTTTTGTTATGCAAGTTTTCAATAGACTGGCATCTACACTCTTAAAATACTGTTATTTTGTCAATTTACCGTACTTAATTTATAAAATTATAATCACATAGTTTCTTTAGAAAAGCAAGGACAATTTTCAGAAAAATTTAAATTTAAGGAATAAAGCCCAATTGATCAAGTTGACATCTCCCTTGGTTAGAAACGCAGGGGATTCTAGAC
>JAQYWP010001008.1 GCA_029379285.1 Rhizonema sp. PD38 | reverse complement strand
AAATCATTGCTCGTCACGAAGCCTTACGCACCAACTTCATCACAGTGGATGGACAAGCAACTCAAGTCATTCACACAGATCCTGATTGGACACTGTCAATTGTCGATTGGCAATCGTTGCCCACCACCGAGCGGGAAATCGCGGCTCAGCAGTTGGTCATTACACAAGCACATCAACCATTCTCTCTAGCAAATGAATTGTTATTCCGGGCAACATTAGTGGTGCTCAACCAGACAGAACACATTTTACTAGTGTGTACAAATCATATTGTCAGTGATGGATGGTCGATGGGTGTGTTGGTTCAGGAACTGGCAGCATTGTACAATGCTTATTCTCAAGGTCAGCCTTCACCCTTAGCGTCACTACCTATTCAGTACGCAGATTTTACAATTTGGCAAAGACAGTGGTTGCAAGGGGATGTACTGCAAAGTCAACTGAGTTACTGGCAACAACAACTAGCAAACGCACCAGCTTTATTGTCGCTACCGACAGACCGACCCAGACCGACAGTGCAAACCTTTAGTGGGGCACATCAAAAGTTTACACTCTGCGTTGAGTTAACTCAAAAGCTGACAAAACTGAGTCAGCAACAAGGTTGTACCCTCTTCATGACGCTGTTGGCAGCGTTTGATACATTACTTTACCGCTACACAGGACAATCAGACATTTTGGTGGGGACTCCGATCGCGAACCGTAATCGCAATGAAATTGAAGGGTTAATTGGCTTTTTTGTCAACACTTTAGTAATGCGTACCAACTTGGCAGGCAATCCTAGCTTTTTGCAGCTGTTGGGTTGTGTCCGCGAAATGGCAATGGATGCCTATGCTCATCAGGACTTGCCTTTTGAAATGCTAGTGGAAGTGTTACAGCCAGAACGAGATCTGGGTCATACACCTCTGTTCCAGGTGATGTTTGTGCTTGAGAATGCTCCCATGTCTCAATTGGAGTTAACTGGGTTAACTGTCAGTCCAATCACGATAGAAAGCGCAACGGCAAAATTTGATTTGGCTTTAGCAATGGAGAAAACCGCTACTGGACTGGTGGGTGTGTGGGAGTACAATACAGACTTGTTTGATGAACACACCATCAAGCAGATGGCGGGTCATTTTGTGACTTTGCTGGAAGGAATTGTTGCTAACCCTATTCAGCACCTAGCACAATTGCCCCTGCTGACAAAAATCGAGCAACAGCAGTTATTAGTTGAATGGAACGATACTCAAGCTGAGTATTCTCGTAATAAGTGTATCCATCAGTTGTTTGAGGAGCAGGTAGAACGCACCCCGGATGCAGTGGCCGTAGTGTATGAAAATCAACAACTTACCTACCACCAGTTGAACTGTCGTGCTAACCAGTTAGCGCACTATCTACAAACTCAGGGTGTAAAACCAGATGTGCTGGTGGGTATTTGTGTAGAACGTTCTTTAGAGATGATGGTTGGACTGTTAGGGATTCTCAAGGCAGGTGGGGCTTATGTGCCACTTGACCCCGATTATCCCAGCGATCGGTTGCGTTTTATGCTCCTTGATGCTCAAGTTTCAGTGTTGCTGAGTCAACAGTCACTCTTGGACAGACTGCCTGAACATCAAGCAAACCAAGTCTGTTTAGATGAAGTATGGGAACAAATTGCCCAAAACAATCAAGATAATCCAAAGAGTGAAGTCAGAGCTTTTAATCTAGCTAATATAATTTATACTTCCGGCTCCACAGGCAAACCCAAGGGCGTGATGGTTGAGCATACCGGACTGTGCAACTTAGCTCAAGCTCAGATTCAAACTTTTGACTTGCATGTCAGAAGTCGCATTCTCCAGTTTGCCTCCTTCAGTTTTGATGCTTCCATATCGGAAATCATCATGGCTCTAGGATCAGGCGCAACACTTTACTTAGGAACAAAAGCGGATCTACTGCCAGGGATGTCGTTAATTGAGCGATTACGTGATTATGGCATTACTCATATCACGCTACCACCATCGGCGTTAGCAGTTATGCCTATTGAGGAACTCCCAGCATTGCAGACTATGATTGTAGCCGGAGAAGCAAGTTCAGTTGAATTAATCAGGCAGTGGTCTGCTGGCAGAAACTTCTTCAACGCCTACGGACCAACAGAAGCTACTGTCTGTGGCACCATAGCAAAATGCACTGATGGCGACGAGAAAATCTCCATTGGACGAGCGATCGCCAACACGCAAATCTATGTTTTAGACGAGTATCTGCAACCAGTGCCTGTGGGAGTGCCAGGAGAATTACACATTGGTGGTGTGGGAGTGGCACGAGGCTATCTCAACCGAAGAGAGTTAACACAAGAGAAATTCATCCCTAATCCCTTTAGCACACTGTCGCATTCCCGCCTCTATAAAACTGGAGACTTAGCACGCTACTTAAGTGACGGCAGCATCGAGTTTCTCGGTCGTATCGATCATCAAGTCAAGATTCGCGGCTATCGCATTGAACTAGGAGAAGTTGAAGCTGCGCTGTCCCAGCTACCCGAAGTAGGAGAAGCAGTAGTAGTTGCACGGGAAGACCAACCGAATAATAAACGCCTAGTAGCTTATGTTGTACCGCAACAGAAAAACCTTGAGTCATCACAGGAACCAGAAAATTCATCAACTGACAAAGTAGAACTATGGCCATCAGTAGCTGAATACTATGTCTATGACGAATTACTGTATTACGCTATGACCAACGACCACCGACGCAACAATAGCTATAAAGTCGCCATTAATCAATTGGTCAAAGATAAAATAGTCGTTGAAATTGGCACCGGTAAAGATGCAATTTTGTCCAGATTTTGTGCCGAAGGGGGTGCCAAGAAAATTTATGCAATTGAAAGAAATGAAGAAACCTGCCACAAAGCAAGAGCTTGTATTGAAAAGTTAGGTTTAGCAGATAAAATCACAGTTATTCATGGAGATGCAACTTTAGTTGATATTCCAGAACTCGCTGATGTCTGCGTTTCGGAAATTGTCGGAGCGATTGGTGGCTCTGAAGGCGCAACAGTAATTATTAATAACGCTAGAAGATTTCTCAAGCCTGACGGTTTGATGATTCCTGAAAGAAGTGTTACGAAGATGGCGGCTGTCACTCTCCCAGATGAAATATTACACAATCTCAAATTTGCTGAAACTCCCGCACATTACACCAAACAAATTTTTAAGCAAGTTGGATATCCATTTGACTTAAGGGTATGTATTAATAAATTTCCCAAAGCAAATCTTTTATCCACTTTGGATGTTTTGGAAGACTTGAGATTCAATGAACATATTAGCCCAGAATTATCGCATGAAGTTAAATTTGAAATTAAAAAAAATGGGCGAATGGATGGCTTTTTAGCCTGGCTTAAATTGCAAACTATTGCCGGAGAAGAAATAGATATTCTAGAACACGAGCATTGCTGGCTTCCTGTTTATTTTCCGGTATTTGCACCAGGAATTGAGGTTGAATACGGTGATGTCATTCAAGCAGTTTGTTTCCGGACACTTTGCGAAAATAATCTCAACCCAGATTATGCAATTAAAGGTCATCTGCTGAAAAAGAATGGAGAAATTGTAAACTTTGAATATATATC
>JAQYWP010000138.1 GCA_029379285.1 Rhizonema sp. PD38 | reverse complement strand
AATTCCTTGACACTCGTCCTTCGGGGCTTCTAGACATCCCAATCTATTCAGGTGAACTGCCCCGCCTCAAGGAGACGGGGCTTCTGAAATCACACAGGAGTGACGAAAATTGGACGCAAGTCCAATATTGGGACTTACCTCTCCTCATCGCATCAGTCACAGAGTTTCCTCCGCCAACTGACTGACTAGCAGCCAATTTTAGTATCTAAATGCCCTCTGCGGTAAAAGCGCACTTGCTCAGTTACCGACGGTTAGTCCAGCGAACTTGAGAAGGTTAGCCAAGATGACTTCTCGATTACCTCCTAGCAACGGCTCCCAGTCTTCAGGTGCTGCATTGAAGTAGGACTCACTATCCGAATCCAACAGACCATAAAACACCTCAGCTACAATCCGACCGCCCACCCAGCCTAACTGGGTTTTGGCTCCATCTCCTTGGAGTAGTTGTTCTTCGTTGAACGTGCCATCTTTATCTAATTTGATTGCATCCACAACCGAGGCTTGACCCTCGGCCAATATATAAAACCACAGAGGAGTATCTGTTTGAAGAGTTGAATCGATTTCTTCAAATTTGAAAAATCCTTCCTTTCCATCAACCGCATTTCTCGTACATAGGTACTTTGGTTCTAGTATTTCAACCGGAAAATAATTTTCCTGGAGTACATTTGCGATCTCTTGTCCGCCTTGCACTTTATATATGTTGCCACGAAGTAAGTTGAGGAGGGCTAACGAGGGACGCGGGGGAGTAGCCACTGTGTCTGGCAAGTGGTCAGGGCTTATTGTGTCCTCAACTTCCTTCACCAAACCCCCAACCGTCGCGCTGGTCGGTAGCACCTTAGGTGGCAAAACACCAAGTGGATCTACCAAGGTAGTATCAATTTTGTAAGCAAATTGTAGCCGGACTTCAGGGCGGATTGTCTCATCTGCTGGCTGCTTTCGAGGTTCGGTGGGGAAAACGCCAGGTTTCGTATTTGGAAAAAAGCGACCCCAGTCATCAATGACATGGCTTTTGGGGAGCGGCTCAAATCCCAGCAAACTGTCATCATCTGGTTTTGGATCATCGCTGGACGGGAAAATAGTCAAGCGAGTCTCTTTGTTCAGCCGATAACCTGTCCTTACTCCTGAGTGTCCAAAGCGGTAAGCCGCAACCACAAATTCGCGGGGCAGGTTTTTCCGCTTATATTCAGTATAAAGACCGTATAAGTCTGCCCGATCATCAGGTGTTGTGGCTTCCTGAAGATCAGCAAGCACTTCAGCTTTGACAATGCGCGGTAAAAAGTCTTCGATCACCAGCTTTTGATAAGTCCAGCGCACCTCATTGCGTGCTTGATTAAATAGGGCAGTACCAGTTAATTTTTCATCATCTTTGCTAAGCTTCTGAACCACTGCATTGTGATATTTTACAAATGCCAATTGGATTTGGCTAATGATAGAGTTTTCGTCATTGCGCTTGTCGCCAATAATAGCACGACCGTTGGGGCTACGCAGTAAGTCTTGAGTTGCTTGCTCATAAGTGGTATGAGATTGATTCTCATTGCTATTTTTGAACAACAAAGAAGCACCGTCCTCGGCGTATAAGAAAGGCTGAGCATCGGGTCCGTCGCCATATAAGGAGTCCAAATCAAAGCGTGGGGTACGCAAGTTGCTAGGTAAACGATCTTGTTCTCCAGTATCTGCTGGGTTCAGTGATGATGTGTTGTCGAAAGTCAGATCGTGATCGATGAATTGACCAAAGTAGGTATAACCTGCTGGTACCCAAAGGTTTTCTTCAGGATCGGGACCGTCTTTCACTGTATCAACTTCTGCCTTTATCTTTGCGGCAAGTTCCACAAGTTTATGTGGCGGATAGCCTTCTTCTCTTAAGTCCAGCAGAGTCGTAAATGCTTGTTCCCGTGTGCCAACGGAACCGTGACCAAAGTCGCTCATATGTTGCTCCTTAATTAAGGTTGAGTTTGAGTAAAGACTTATAGATAAGTCGTGATTCTTAATTAACGTCAGTAGCTAGTTAGTACCTCTAAACGGTATCATGCTGAAACGCGCTAGTACCGATCCCTTAGAATTCAAAATACAAAATTAAAATGCTATTTTGTAATAATTAAAGTTAAGTAGGTTGAAGCAAAAAAACTTAAATATGTAAACAAATATTGCGATGCTATGAACCATAGTAAGGGCGAGTTTAACAAGATTGTTCGTTTTTACTAACAAGTTATGAAATTAAACTCACGACACACCAACCATTAATTGCGCCTTGAAGAGCGCATAGGTCAGTATTCTGTCCGGAAGACAATATCCTAATATAAAGTTATATTTATTCACGTCCACTTACTTACCAAGTCTATTTAAAGGAGAGCAAATATAACGCTCCAAAAATTTAAACAACTTAAAAATTCTTTAACATCATTGATGAAGTATCTGGGGCAGACACCACAAGAACAATTACAAAACGGAAGTTTCTACTTGTGGGAGCGTAAGTTGGTGAAGTGCAAAGTAGAAACATTCCCAGTCATAGCGCAAAAACTTGGGTGAGATGAGAATAGGAACGTGCGTTTTAATTTTTCTTTTCATCCTTTTAGCTCAACACTGGCTCAACAATAAGAATCAACTCCAGCGATTGCTAAGTATTAAGAATCGCTATTATAACATGTTCGCTAAAATACTTAAGGATTTACGCAAAAACTCTCTCAAACTCTTATTCCGTTGTGTACTCTAAGCCTCGTAAGGTTAGTTTTTCAAGTACTATTGCGTAAATCTTATAATTATAGTTAAAGCCTATTTTTGCGTTCAAAATTTTTCTCCGCGTTCCTGCGTCAGTCAAAACGTAAAATCTATTTAAGTTAACTGAATTATGAAAGGACTTTGGCTCGAAAACAATCAACTACAACTCCGCACTGATATTGCTATTCCCGAACCGCCACCAGGTGAAGCCTTAGTACGCGTTTTGTGCGCAGGTGTCTGTAATACTGACATCGAACTTAAGAGAGGCTATTATCCCTATACTGGTATTATAGGACACGAATTTGTGGGTGTGGTCGAACAAGGACCAGAACATTTAGTCAACCAGCGTGTCGTTGGAGAAATCAATGCGGTTTGCGGAAAGTGTCGTTTCTGTCTTAGTAAACAATCGACTCACTGTGAAAACCGCACTGTTCTTGGCATTGTTAATCGTAACGGAGCTTTTGCTGACTATCTGTGTTTGCCGATAGAGAACTTGCATCCTGTTCCAGAGAATGTCCCTACAGAAGTCGCAACATTTACCGAACCCTTAGCCGCAGCGCTAGAAATCCAGCAGCAGGTGGCGTTACTTCCAGATCATCGGGTGTTGGTGATTGGGGATGGCAAGCTTGGGCAATTAGTGGCGCAAACATTAGCTTTAACTGGCTGCGATCTTTTGGTTATAGGACGCCATCAAGACAAACTTGCTAACCTAGAAGCGCTGGGTATCAAAACAGGTTTAGCGGACGCAGTTGCAGACAGAACGTTTGATATTTCCGTAGAGTGTACTGGAAACGCTGACGGATTTGCGATCGCCCACCGCGCTTTACGTCCACGAGGCACTTTGGTGCTTAAAAGTACTTATGCTGGGAAGCTGAGCTTGGATGCGTCCTCTTTGGTAGTGGACGAAATTACCTTGATTGGCTCCCGTTGTGGTCCCTTTTCGGCTGCGCTCAATTTGTTATCACAAGAAAGCGTTGATGTCAAGTCACTTATTCAGGCTCGCTATCCCCTTACCGAAGGGCTAACTGCTTTTGAACATGCCCAGACTAAAGGTGTTTTAAAAGTCTTGCTAGAAGTTAGTAGTTAATAAATGGTTAATAGTTAGCCAGGGGTTCTCACGCTCCCACTTCCTCTTTGATTGATCGTTTTGAAGAAACAAAACCCCCGACTTCGAGTAAGAAATCGGGGGTATGAATTCTGCAATTCTCAAGGAGAATAGATAAGATTGCTATATTTACTGATGTTTTTTAATACTTGAAGCTCAACGACTAACGACCAATTAATAAAACATGGAATTAGTCTTTGGTTGGTAGTCCCGACAATTTATGGCTTCTTCTGTGTTGGCAATACAGGGATGAACAGTACATTTGAGACGGTAATCTTGGGTAAAAAACTGGCAGCCAGTACAGGGGACTTGATGCATTGCCTGAGCTTTACTAACGGTGTCTCTTGCTGTTGTCCAAAGACTCCAAGCAACAAGAATGACTAATGTCCAAGCAGATAAGAAGCAAATAGGCACTAGAATTGGTTGAATGGCATTGATTAGGAAATATAAAAGTTGTAACACGGTAAATCCTAAAAGGAGTTATGAAGATAGAAGGGAGGCTTGGGAGTGAGGAGTTGTTGTAGAGACGCTCCTCGTTGTTACGTCTGTACAGGAGTTATGAGTTGTTGATTATAAGTTAAAACTCCTCATTCGGTGACTTCATTTAATACACGCCAGCATGACCGATCGCTAAACCAGCAACAAGCATTCCAAGTACCAAAAATGGTTGGGCACTTGCTTGATACTTGACATCATTTTTGAGAGGATCACGCAAGAAGTACATATCTTGGAAGGTGATTTGCGGAATCACGAGCAGGAGTAGAATTGCTGCATACAAATTTTCATGGATGCTAATGAGATAAACTGCGATCGCAGCTTGAAACACATCAATTAATACTACACAAATCCATGCTGCAGTGCTAACGCCAAACATGACTGGTAGTGACTTTAATCCGAACTGGCGATCGCCTTCCACACTTTTAAAGTCATTGACAATGGCAATGCCCAAACCTGCCAAACTATACACCACAGTGATCACGACAATTTTCCAATTCAGTTCACCGAACAAAGCATGACCGGTACACCATGGTAAAGCGATGTAGCTTGCACCCAAAGCGTAGCCGCTTAGCCAACCATTTTGTTTAAGCTTGAGTGGTGGTGCAGAATAGATGTATGCTATAAACGAACCCAGTATGGCTGTTACTGTGACAGTTGGAAATTGATGACCTGACCAAACATCCAGTGTAAATGCTAAGGCAATGCCCGCAATAAACAATACCCATATTTGCGTAATTACCTGAGGTAAGGGTATTGCTCCAGAGGGAATTGGACGATAAGGTTCGTTGATGGCATCGATTTCGCGATCGTAATATTCATTTAGAGTTTGCGTGTAACCTGCCAGCAATGGTCCAGCTAGTAACATACACGCTGCTGACTTCAACACATTTTCCAGTGTCCAAGTATATTCACCAGAAGAAGCCGCACCACAAACCACACCCCAAATGAGGGGAATCCAGGTGATGGGCTTCATCAATTGCAAGCGGATTTTCCAAATAGAGGTTTCCCCTGATGCGGCACCTTTCATACCCAGGAGTTGTCTGGTTTGAGCATTACGATCAACCACAGCTTTTGCTTCCGGTTGTGAATCGGGATTTGGGGTAATTGGAGTTGATTCAGACATAAGGCATAGTGATAGTTAGGAGTGAGGAGTAAGGAGTGGAGAAGTTGTTAAATAAGTTATGAATTAGAGTACAAAGAGCATTGAGTCAGCAATTTTAATTTTATTCTTAACTCCTGTACAGAAGCGCTACTTTGTTGCATGTCTACAACAACTCCACCCCCTGTGCCTCTTAATTCCTAACTCTCTCAAAACGAGATTATCAAATAATTATTCTGAAACTTTGCGCCAGTAATAGTCTTGCCACTTAAGGATGGAGGTGGGACAATATTACGTCGTTGATCTCCTGCTTCCACGGTGACTTCTGGTCCATACTGAGTCAGTTTAACTTGCTTTTTCTCAAATCCTGGTAAGAATAAGCGTAATTGACGGGCAGAGATATCAAATTCGAGCGGCCTGGGAGCTTGTGTTGCTTGTTCGACAAAGTTGGGTAAGGCATCGATTAATGGTTGCCAATCACCCTGTGTGGGGTTAGGAACGACACTGACTGGTAGGGGGGAAAAATCTGCTGATAGATTTATGCTTGTATTATCCGATACAACTATCGTCCCTCCAACAGTGAGACCGATTTGTTGAGAGCTACCCCAAAGATAACGAGCCGTAGCCACTTCTACAGGATCTTCTGTTGTGACTAAGAAAGCTGCAACCCGCTTGGAATCGGCAAGAACTGCTTTCCCTTTATCCAGTAAGTTATTAATTTGGTTGGTAGGTTGAGCAAAAGTATCGCTCGTCCAGTTAATATTGAAAAATGTGCTAACGAGCGGTTGAACAAAGGGTGATTCGGAAATTGCTTTGCCTATGTCAGAATTGACAAATAATTGTCGAACCCGCCGCACGTACCAGCTCAGAGATTCTGCCATACCCAATATTCGCAACATAGAGGCGTCACCCGTACCGTCGTAGACGATCGCATCATATTTGCCACTTTCGTCGTACTCGCGGATGGCATTTAAGGCAAGAGCGCCATCCATACCAGGCAAGACTGGCAGCTCTTGACCATAAATATCCTTTAGAAAGGGGCTACGGAGATATTGGCTCTCCAGTTTTTTCACTTCCTCCCAAGTACGTTCTAGCAGTGAGGAGGTATGAAACTGAACGACATGCAAATTAGCACCAATTTCCTGAGGAGCGTAACCAACAGGGACACTTAAAAGAGTTGACAATGTTGGTTCTGCTTGTCCAGTTAGGAGGACACGCTTTCCTTGGCTTGCTAATAACTTGGCCGCAGCGATCGCAATTTGTGTTCGATTGGTGCTGTCTTTGCCCAAAAATGTCAATATCAGGGCCATTTGTTCATTCCTAATTTTTCAGCCGACTTTTTAACTCCAACTTAGCACTCGGCTCTTAGAAGCTGACACTGGCTACTGCGCGAGTTTGAGTTCATCTTCAAAAAACCAAGTTGTAAAATTATCTTCAAACTTCACCACGATGCCGACACCGCTACTATCGGTCATTTTGAAGCCTTGTATAGTGCCTACTTGTCCCAGCCTTTTGACGATAGGACGAGATACGCGATCGCGCAGACGATAAACTTTAACTCTTTGTCCGATTTCCATGCCAACTAAATCAATGCGATAAACAAGACTCAGTGTAGCTGAAGACGGCACTCTGCTTAAATGCCTAAGGCCAAAAGATTATTATATTTAGATGAATCTGATTGCCACACCTGAATGTATTATGAGGCGACGATGCAGTTCAAAACGACAACAGACGAGGAGAGTTCAGCTATGCTGCCATGATTGCCACTAAGGGAAAGCGCGTGGGAATTATGCTCAAGGGACGCCTCAAGTACCTGAGCGGTAGTCTCCGCAAGGGAATATATTTGCGCTGGCTACAAATTTAAGTTACATAATTCCGACTGAGCAGACCAAGTTAAGTATGTAAATAGTAAGTGAGGAAATAGGAATTGTTGCGACCAATGCGAGTAGTTATCCGTAAGGCGAGTCATCTCAGACGTTTTTTGCCAATTAACGAATCGTGGTGGGCAAAGTTCGACTTACTGAGAATTCTGGTACGACGCGATTTAGACGCGCGGTACAAAGGTTCTGTTATAGGTAATTTGTGGCCTTTGTTAAATCAGTTGTCACAGTTACTCATTTATATTTATGTGTTTTCGATAGTACTGAAGGTTAAGCCTGCTCTCAAAGGCTTGCCAATAAATGAAAATCTAACTTTTGGTCTATGGTTATTTGCCGGATTGCTTCCTTGGATTGCTTTCACGAGTGGTCTCACGCAGTCTGCTAATTCGGTGGTAGGACAGCCAAATTTAGTCAAGAAAGTCGTATTTCCCTTAACGTTGTTACCGCTCGTGCCAGTATTGTCAGCATTCATTGAAAGTTCTTTTGGTTTAATGGCGTTAATTGTTGTAGTAGCAATTATTTCTCATACTTTACATCCGACTTTAGCGCTGTTACCGTTGGTCTGGCTACCGCAGCTATTGTTAGCAGCAGGATTGGGTTATTTAGCTGCGGGATTAACAGTGTTTTTGCGTGATATTCCGCAAACTTTAGGAGTTCTTCTAAATATTTGGATGTATTTAACACCAATTATTTATCCTGCCTCAGCAATTCCACTGGAACTACGGGGGTGGGTATTTTGGTTAAATCCGATGGCAGCTATTGCAGAAGTTTACCGAGATCTAGTTTTAGTGGGAGAAGTGAAGCACTGGGGTGAGTGGGGAGTTTCTGCAATAATTGCATCTGTAGTGTTTTGTGCTGGACTGTGGTGTTATCGACGTTTGCGGCCGGCGTTTGCAGATGTATTATGAGCAGTCTTTAGAGTAGGGGAACTTTTGGGTATCTGGATATTTCTAAAGATAGAGATGACATCAAAGTAGATGATAAAGGTAAACTATGCTACCGAACTCCTTTAATTCACGATCATGCATGGTTGTTTCTACTGAGTAATCTAAGATCACATAATTATTGGGGATATATTCTGCCAAAATATGAAAAATGCATGATATTTGCTTTTAAAGAGTGTGATTTGATAAAGGTGTAGGAGTTTTAAGGATTGATAGCGGAAGCATGGGCAAAGAGATTGTAATTTCCCTTAAGAATGTCTCAAAGTGCTTTAAGCGGTATGCTCATCCTCGAGATCGGCTTAAGGAACTTTTATTACCAGGAAAGAGCAGATGTGACGAATTTTGGGCGTTACAGGATGTTAATTTGGAAATTCCCAAAGGGAAGACGGTAGGAGTTGTTGGGCGTAATGGCTCCGGGAAAAGTACAATGCTGCAAATTATTGCGGGGACACTGACACCAACTACAGGAGAAGTCGTTGTTAAAGGTAGAGTTTCTGCATTGTTAGAGTTAGGGAGTGGGTTTAATTTAGAGTTCACTGGGCGGCAAAACGTATTTTTTAATGGGCGATTGTTGGGGTTAAGCCAAAAAGAAATAGAAGATAAATTTGATGAAATTGCTGGGTTTGCTGATATAGGAGATTTTATTGATCAGCCTGTTAAGACTTACTCTAGCGGGATGTTCATCCGTTTGGCTTTTGCTGTGGCGGTGAATGTTGATCCAGAAATTTTAATTGTTGATGAAGCACTCGCGGTGGGAGACATAGTGTTTCAACATCGTTGTATCCGGCGAATGAGAGCTTTGATGGATTCTGGAGTAACAACACTGTTTGTCTCCCATGATTCCGGCGCAATTAAGACTTTATGTAATTCGGCCGTCATGATTAATCAAGGCAAAATCTATGCTTCTGGATCTCCCAACACAGTCATCATAAAGTACATGAAGCTTGTAACGGAAACAGAATTGGGAATCACACCTATTGAAGAGGAAGAGCAAGAAAATTCTGTCGTCAATGACAATGCTAGTATGCAACAGAAACCTCATCCTTCATCTGGAGTTAAAGCTAAACCTACGCGAAGAGGAAATCGCAAAGCGCTGATTGAAAATGTCACACTACTTAACCACTTAGGAGAAAAGCCAGGGGAGATTCCTATCTTCGGGTTTAACGAACAAGTCACCTTACTTGTTGATGTCCAGGTTTATGAGCCTTTACAAAGCTGTATTCTTGGCTTTTTTATTTGTGATAAAAATGGTAACGAACTTATTGGTAGTAACACTATTGAAGAAAACTGTCCCATTGATAAGTTAGAACCACAAACTCAATGGCAAATTGAGTTTAAATTCCATTTGCCCTTGCGTCCGGGTTCTTATAGTTTAACAGTAGCTGGTGCAGAAAACTACACAGCAATGACGTTTGATTGGATTGACAATGCAATGGTTTTTCAGATTTTACCCCCCGATACAGGTAAGCGCGTTCATGCGTTAGTAGACACACCAATAAATGTTAAAGTGTCTCAGCAATTACCAATGTCTGCTTTCTCACGATGAGAGTCTAATAGCATGAATACTAACAATGAGAAAAGTTATCATCTAATATCAAATATATCTGAAGATGATTTAGATGATAATAGTTAGAAGAAAATGCTGCGCTTATAAAGTACAACAAAGTTGATCTAGTAGAGATGCTATTTTCTATAAAGAACAAAATTTTCAAAGTTAGAGGTGTCTGGCGATCGCAAGGTTTACGAGGACTTATACATTTTTTATATCAAAGTATAGTATCTCAAATTCAGACAAAGAGAACTCATCAGGTATACAAAGAATGGGTAGAAAAAAATCACTGGACACAGGATGATATTACCATCGCTTATGAACAAATTGCACAATGGGAGTTGCGTCCTAAATTCTCAATCATTATGCCTGTTTACAACGTAGAGGGGAAATGGTTGGAGAAAGCGATTCAATCTGTTCAAAATCAAATATATCCCAACTGGGAACTATGTATTGCTGACGATGCTTCTCCAAAACCTCACATTCGCTCAATTCTGACTGAATATAGCAAACTTGACTCACGTATCAAAGTTATATTTCGTACAGAAAATGGGAATATTTCAGCCGCTAGCAACTCTGCTTTAGAATTGGCAACAGGAGAATATATCGCCCTTTTGGATCATGATGATGAATTCGCAATTGATGCTTTATTTGAAAATGCTAAGCTAATTAACCAGCACCCAGAGGCAGACTTCATTTATAGTGATGAAGATAAAATAGATACTAAAGGCAAACGTTCTCATCCATATTTTAAACCAGATTGGTCCCCAGAGTTTTTATACTCCAGTATGTACACCTGTCATCTAGGTGTTTATCGCACTAGTATTATTCGTGATATCGGTGGCTTCCGCAGCACGTATGACGGTTCGCAAGATTATGATCTTGTGTTACGAGTCGTAGAAAACACGCAGAACATCTATCATATTCCAAAAGTTCTCTATCATTGGCGTACTATATCATCATCTGCCGCTTCTAACCAACAAGCGAAGCCGTGGGCGTATACTGCTGGTAAAAAAGCTCTCCAAGCAATGATAGAACGCAGTCCATATCCTGGATATGCAGAACAAACCTTAAATCCAGGTATTTATAGAGTCAGACGTCATCTTGTTGGGAAACCTCTAATCAGCATTATTATTCCCAGTGCCGGAATAAAGATTAATACCCCCAAAGGTTCTGTGTGTCTTTTGGAAGATTGTATCCGCAGTATAGAGCAATTGAGTACTTACCGTCATTATGAAATTATCGTAGTTGATGGATATGATATTTCCGAGTCAACTTTAAAAGTCATCGCATCTCCTTGTTTACAGCTCGTCCGGTGTCACGAACAATTTAACTTTTCCATGCGAATCAATGCAGGAGTCGCCAGAGCCAAAGGAGAATTCCTACTGTTACTCCATGATGATACAAAGGTGCTTTCCCCAGACTGGCTGGAATCAATGTTAGAACTTGCACAACAGACAGAGATTGGCGCAGTCGGGGCAAAACTTTTATCCCCTGACGGCAGAATACAGCATACAGGAGTAATATTTCTAGAAGGCAATCCCTATCATGCATTCTACGGTTTTGGCAGCGAACACTCTGGTTATCATTGTTCCAACATTGTGAACAAAAACTATTTAGCTGTGACTGCTGCTTGCTTGATGATTCGGCAAGTGGTGTTTCAGCAGTTAGGAGGGTTAGATGAGCAGTTTCTGCGTAACTACAATGATTTGGATTTGTGCTTAAAAGCACATCAAGCCGGATATCGCAATGTAGTAACGCCTTACGCTCAACTTATTCACTACGAATCAGTCAGCCGCCTGAAAGGTGTAAGACCAGAAGAAATGTCTGTATTTAGTAATAAATGGAATAAGTATTTGACCAATATGGCAGGAGATACTTATTATAATCCGAATTTATCTTGTAAAGCCGCTAATTTTCAATTTAGTTATTAGGGTGCCTGATAAAAACTTTACCGAAGAAAAGCAGAGAACATAAGGGAATAATTTATTTTCACTCTGCTAATCGGGCAGAATATCTCGATGAAAATTTGACAAAGCAACATTATAAGTTTGTAAATTCTGCCAAAATAGTCTGGGTAGCTGAGGCAAGTTTTCGTAAGAAAACGTCAACTATTAATGTTGTGTCAGTTTTAAGTAAGAGGACTTTATGCAATTCTGTAGTCATGATTGCTCGAGGCAAAATTTATCAAACAAGGTAAAAGTGAAAAGTTCATAGGAATAAAATCGGTTTAAAGATATCACATTAATAAATAAGAACGAGAGTCTGATTGTATGAGTAATAACTGGGAAAAAGATTATCCTTTAGTATCAGATCTGTCGGAAGCAGATTTGGACGAGAATAGCAGCTTAAAGAAAATGTCGCGTTTGGTAGGAGACAACAAGCAAGTCTTAGATTTTGGCTGTGCGACTGGTTATTTTGCTCAGTTGCTTCAGAGCAAAGGATGCCAAGTGACTGGGGTTGAAGTTAATCCAAGTGCAGCCAAAGTTGCTGAGCAATATTGCCAAAAAGTTATTGTTACCGATTTAGATTTTGTTTCTTTGGGCGAGATTTTACCTAAGCAAACGTTTGACGTAGCTGTGTTTGGAGATGTTTTAGAACATTTACGCGATCCTTGGAAAGTACTACAGGAAACCAAGCAGTTATTAAAACCAGAAGGATATGTGGTTGCTTCGATCCCTAATATCGCTCATGGAGCTATTCGTCTAGCTTTATTGCAGGGACGCTTTGAGTACATGGAACTAGGAATTTTAGATAATACACATTTAAGATTTTTTACGAGAAAATCAGTTGAAAAATTATTTGAAGATTCCGGATATATTGTAAATGGTATAGAG
>JAQYWP010001007.1 GCA_029379285.1 Rhizonema sp. PD38 | reverse complement strand
GACTGGTCTCAAAGCCTTGCATATAGCGGCTTGCAAGTTTTCGGACTGGTCTATTAGTTTTGGCAATGGATGAGGTGGACAAGGTGTTTGACGCACCCTTTCGCAATGATTTTTTTGGCATGTTGCGTAATTGGCATAACAGTCGTGCCATGAGTGATATTTGGAACAATCTAGATTTTGTCTTAGTGACTTCTACGGAACCTTATCAGTTAATTGATGACCTGAATCAATCACCCTTTAATGTGGGGCAGGTAATTGAATTAGAAGATTTTACCTTAGAACAGGTACGTGACCTTAACCAGCGTCATAGTTCGCCTTTTAACACGAATGCAGAAATGAAATTGATGGTACTATTAAATGGAAATCCTTATTTAGTGAGGAAAGCACTGTATTTGGTTGCCAGTGGCCAAATCACTACTACGGAATTATTTAATGATGCCAGTAACACTAGGGGTCCCTTTGGCGACCATCTGCGCCGATTATTGTCACTATTACATGACAGGCAAGAATTAAAACAAGCTTTACTACAAGTAATTAGCCAAAATACATGCGAAAATCAGCAAAGATTCTGGCAATTGCGGGGTGCAGGTTTAGTACGCTCATCAGGACACTCAGTCATACCCCGTTGTCAGCTTTACGCCGACTACTTCCGGGAGCATCTGCATGGCTAAAGCAAACATTTACTCTTTAGGTGGTACTGTCCAAGCTAGTAAAGGGACTTATCTGAGTCGGCTTGCAGATGAGAAGCTTCTGGAGTTGTGTCAGCTTGGAGAGTTTATCTATATCCTCACTTCTCGGCAGATGGGCAAGTCCAGTTTGATGATTAGTACTGCATCTAAGCTGAAAAAAGTTTCGGTAAAGTCGGTAATTATTGACTTGACGAAAATTGGTACACAGGTGACTGTGGAACAGTGGTATCTGGGCTTGCTGCTGGAGATTGAAGAACAGTTGATGCTGGAGACGGATGTTGAAGAATGGTGGCAAGCAAATGACAATGTGGGTTTTACTCAGCGATTAACCAATTTTTTTCAGCATGTGTTGCTAGAGGAAGTGACATCCCCCGTCGTGGTGTTTGTGGATGAAATTGATACCACCCTCAGTTTGAATTTTACTGATGACTTTTTTGCAGCAATTCGCTATCTATATGTGGCTCGTGCCCAGGATGACAAATTGGCACGGCTTTCTTTTGTGTTGATTGGGGTAGCAACACCAGGAGATTTGATTCGTGACTCCAAGAGAACACCTTTCAATATTGGACAACGGGTAGATTTAACAGATTTTAGTTTTGAGGAAGCAATGCCTTTGGCAGAGGGGTTGAGATTAGCTCCTGAGCCAGCACAAGAGTTGTTGAAGTGGGTGCTGGAATGGACTGGTGGACATCCATATTTAACTCAGCGTCTGTGTAGTATTATTAGTGAGCAGGACAAAGACAGTTGGTCATCAACAGATGTGAAGCTCTTGGTTGGCAGTACGTTCTTTGGAGTGATGAGCAAGCAAGATAATAACTTGCAGTTTGTGCGGGATATGCTCACCAAACGTGCCCCAAATCACGATCAGGTGTTGAGTGTTTATCGACAGATTCGTTTGGGTAGACGTTCTGTTTTCGATGAGGAACAGTCAATTATTAAGTCACACCTGAAGTTATCGGGGGTGGTGCGGCGTGAGGATAATGTTTTACAGTTGAGGAATCGGATTTATGGGCAAGTTTTTGACCGCAAGTGGATCAATGAAAATTTGCCTTTTAGCTTGCGCGATCGGTGGGAGCAGCTTAAGCCTGCACTGCCTTATATTGTGGGTTCGTTGATTATTTCATTGGCTGCGATCAGTGGGACAATATATGTTAATAAGCAACGTATAACTGCCCAAATTGCCCTGGAAGATGCAAAGAAGCAAAAAAACATAGCTGAAGAGCAGCGTCATCAAGCAAAGATACAGGCTAAAAATGCTCTTCAACAGCAGCAAAGGGCAGAACAACAGACCAAAGAAGTAGAAAAACAAAAGCACCGTGCTAATGAAGAGCGTAAAAGAGCACAAATAGGAGAGCAACAAGCAAAATCTGCCCAAAAAACAGCTGAAGAGCGGGGAAAAGACTTAGCAGCTGCCCTCCAAAAAACGGAATCGGCTAAACAAGCAGAAGCCACACAACGCCAAGTCGCCGAAGATCGGAAAACACAAGCAGAGAAAGCCCAACAATTAGCCCAAAAACAAGAGGCAGAAGCCAAAAAACAGCAAATTTTTGCTCAGAAACAAGAACGAGCAGCAAAGACTGCGACAGCAGAAGCACAAAAAGGGCAAGCCAATGCAGAAATTTTAGCTGAAACCCGAAATGCAGAAAATCGATTATCATTAAATTTAGACATTGAAGCTTTAGTCGCAGGCTTAAAGGCAGGGAAACAGGTTAAAAAACTAAATCAAGATGTCGAAGCCGATAACCGTATCAGGGTAGTAACTACTCTACAGCAGGTAGTTTACGGGGTTAGAGAACGAAATCGATTAGAAGGGCATAGCGGCACTGTCTATAGTGTCGCCTTCAGCCCCGATGGCAAGATGATGGTTTCTATTAGTGGCGATCGGACTGTAAAATTGTGGAATTTTGATTTGGACGATTTAATGGCACAGGCTTGTGCTTGGATAGGTGATTATTTGAAAAATAATCATTATGTGAGTAAGGAAGATAAGAGTTTATGTGATGGAGTGAGAGCAATTAAAAATTAAAAATTCGGCAGGCTTCGTGAAAAGAGGCTTTGCCAGTATCGTTACTTAATACCGCTATGAACTCCTAGATGTAGTGTGACTTAAAAGAGGTCACAATCACAGTAAATTAATGGTTTGAACCGTCAAGTCAACAAAATGGCTCGAAAATACTACCATTCGTAAATATTCTACGATTTATTTAGTTAATAACTGAAACAGGACAAAAGAAGTGCGCCATCAAGGAAATGAATTCCTAATGTTTGCACTAATGCAACCTCCGATGCTGTAAAAAGTCTTATTCGTCACTCGCTGTTAGAGCGATCGCCTTCAACCTCAGCTATCCGCTTTTTGTTCAGTGCTAGCCACTACTTTAGATGTTGGCTTGAGAAAAAGCCAACCTACAAAGAATGTAGCTGCAGTAAACAGTTGCGTTAAATCTAAAGCAGACAGATAACCATCTGAGAACGACGCAATACTGCGATCAGTAATCCCAAATAGCCAAGATGAGACACCGAATAGCCAAATCCCATTTTTGAGATTTTCGACAAATTCTCTCGAGTCTTGTGATTGTTGATTATTCATTGTTTTTAATTGTTGTTGACTGGGGAGTGTCGGTAAATGCCTGGTTAACTGCTGCAGATGACTTTCCTTGCAGGAAGTTCTGCTGATAAAAACTGTTTCTGACTCCTCATGCTTAGTTACACATATCTTAATAAATATTTCTTTTACTTGACAACAATGCTAAAAAGTACATATCCATTTTGGATTGACGTTGATTTTGGAAGGCTTATAAGCTCTGACAGATAGCAAGCAATACTTTTACCCTAAAAATCTTAAGTCTTATGTTCAATAAGTTTTGTAACCATATAGAC
>JAQYWP010001006.1 GCA_029379285.1 Rhizonema sp. PD38 | reverse complement strand
TACTTGTAGATATTTTATTAATATTTATCAAAAAAAATGGTTTCATGATAGATTTATGACTAGTAAGGAAATACTCAGAAGTGTGGCGGCAGAAATTCAATTGTTCAATGATATTGAGCAGAAAGAAACTTTTCTATTTGTGCTTGGGGCATTATTTGCTCGTGTGATTAGTTTAAAAAAAGCAGCAGAAATTATGGAAATAGAACTTAATGTCTTTCTAGATCTGTTAGATATCATTGGTTTAGAGTTTTCCTATCTGACTCCACAAGATATTGCACATGAATTGGATTGGGAAGTCTGGTGAAGATAGTATTTAACTCCTCTCCATTAATTTTTCTCGTACAGCTAGGATTTTTAAATACTTTTGTTGATTCTGCCAACGAATTTTATCTACCAAAGTTTGTGGCACAGGAGATCTCTGCTAAATCGGACAAACCTAGTCAATCAGTGCAAGAGTTGACTGATTCAGGTAAGATAACAGCTAAGGCAATTAAGTTGACTTTTTTGGCTAACAGTCTCAATGCGCGACTAGGTTTAGGAGAGTCAGAAGCCATTGCTTTAGGCATTGAACTGCCATGTGATTACATCATTTTAGATGACAATGCGGCTCGAAAGGAAGCAGTTAGATTGGGACTTAAGGTGAAGGGCACTCTAGCAGTCATAAAGAAACTTCAGGCAGACGGTAAAATTACCATTAATAGTTTGGAGGAACTTTATCAACAACTAGTGACGATTAATTTCCGAGTTAAGCGATCGCTGTTTGATCGCATCTTTGAAGATACATAACTTGATTTGACTGCTAACAGAATCATCTTTTTTAACTTCTGGTTTGCTGTCCTAAAAGCCAGACAATAATCGGTATACTTGGGAAGGCTTGGAAAAATTCTGAACTAGTTTCAATACCTAATAGGGAGTAAGCGAAATTTCGACAAAACAACTGACAGCTACTAACATGAATCCACATGTTTCAATCCCTAATAGGGAGTAAGCGAAATTTCGACCAAGCTATCGACTAATTCGGATTTACTAAGTTTTTGTTTCAATCCCTAATAGGGAGTAAGCGAAATTTCGACCAATCTATCTAGGTTGCTCAAAGCCGAGCGAATTGGTTTCAATCCCTAATAGGGAGTAAGCGAAATTTCGACATTGAGCTTTGGATTCTTTGAGTCAGTTTAATTGGTTTCAATCCCTAATACGGAGTAAGCGAAATTTCGACATCTGGTGCGATCGCTCACCAGCAATCTTGACCAGTTTCAATCCCTAATAGGGAGTAAGCGAAATTTCGACCTCTTTTGTTAGTCCACTTTGTGTCTGGTTCGGACCTATGTTTCAATCCCTAATAGGGAGTAAGCGAAATTTCGACAAAGTACCTCCGTTTCCATTGATGTGAATCCATGTTTCAATCCCTAATAGGGAGTAAGCGAAATTTCGACTGCGGAAACCTCAAAGCTTTGCTGTATGTGGTTTTCAAGGTTCGGTTGCGCGGATGGAACAATCATAGCATGAGAAATCTTGGTTGGTGAAAAGACAAATGGCTGAAATCCAGTCTGGGTAAGGAGCGCGGGTGTATTTTTTGCAAAAATTGCCGTTAAGCCTTGTACCGTGGGGAGTTCAGCCATTTTTTTGGAGACTTATTTTCTCACACCTACCCATCCGCGCATTCGGCGAAGAAGATGGTGTTGTCACGCGGTTGTTCGCCGCCGATACGTTCAATTTTACCAAAACAGCAGGCGCAGAGAAAATAAAAGCGGATGCTGTCGGTATCTGGCTTGATCAGTTTGTACAAGCGCGATCGCAGTTTCGCATATTGAGTATCGCTCAGTTCGCACTCAAACACACTATACTGCACCCACTGACCGTATGATTTCAGTATTTTGTGAATTTTGGTGCGGCGATTATCTTCTGAGATATCATAAGAGACAACTACGTTCATGGCAATTCACCTACTTCAAAACCAAAGGTGGATATTTCTCGATTTCGCCCATTAAGTATTTCGCTAGTAATCGGGCTTGAAGTTCAAAGGCTTCCTGGTATGTACATTTGCGTCCTAGTACTGGGTGCTTGAATTCGGACAGTTTCTTCTGGGCGTATAATCGCAAGAATATTTTTCTTCCTTCAGGAGTGAGGGAGACTGCACCGCTTAACGGTTCAGTAACAAAATCTGCGGGAGTTAACAGTCGCTTATTTAATGTTGACAACACAACTGCGTCCACTACTAAAGGACGAAATTCTTCCATCGTGTCTAAGGATAGAAAGGCTCTTCCATAACGTTCGCAGTGTAGATATCCTAAATATGGATCGAAGCCCACGATGTTAGCTGCACCTTGAACGTCATGACGGAGTAACGAATAACCAAAGCTGAGTAAGGAATTGACTGGATCGGTGGGGGGACGACGGACGCGGTTGGTAAACTCAAATTCTGTGTTGCGAATGAGTTGATTGAAGCAGCTAAAGTAAGCGGCACTTCCTGCTCCTTCCAAACCGCGAAGTGAGTTGATGCTGCTTGTGGTATCAATGGGTGCGAGCGCTTGTTCTAAACGAGAGATATTCTTGGACAAATCTACCTCGGTTGATTCTCGCTGCCGACGGATTAAGGTTTGACGGTAATTCTTGAGTTTACCTCGCACAAAACCTTGTACCAAGTGGATTGCTTGGAGTGATTCTCCAGCTGCTTGCCATTGGGCTTTGCGAACAAATATATTTTTGGTCACTTCCGGTTCCAAACGTCCTAAATAACGTCCGTTTTCTTTGAGGAATGTTAAGGGAATATTGCGTTCTAGCAGTTCGGAAATTGCCGCAGGTGAAATGGTGGCACGTCCTAAAACAACAACTCCATCTACTTTAATCAAAGGTAGATCTAAAATTGTCTTTTTATCAAACTTGACGTTGAGGCGTTCATCGATTTTGCCAATGAAGGCATCTTCTTGAGTGATGTAAACTGTGCCCATATTTTCCTTTAATAATTCTGGTGTTTCGGTGTAAGTAAACCAAAAAACCGCCAAGACGCTAAGGGAGCCAAGAAAAGAGATTTAGAAGATAGGTAATCTTACACTTGTGTTGGGAGTAAGAGCGCTAAAGCGCAACTACGAGCCAATTTTGAAAAACTTTTTTTGGCGTTCTTGGCGTTCTTGGCGGTTCAATTTTCATCCCTGTTTTATGCAACACCCAAACTTGATGTTAGTCAGGTTCTTGATAGCGTTCCACTTTGTCAGCAGTTCCTGGCAAACATTGCGACTGAAGATTGCAGCCGTTACAGCGCTTAGTTTTGACAGCTTTTGGCATTTTGCCTGTTGAGAGTAATGTTTGCACGGCTTCAATAGTATTGATTGTGCTTTGACGCAGCTCAGGAGTTATTTCGATTAACTGACGTTGATGGGAGTGCGCGTAGTAGATATAACCATCACTGATAGTGCTTTGACGTCATTAAGTAAAGGTGTAAAAGTCTCTCCAATGTAGTCTGTATGAACGATAAATTCCTCAGCCATCAGTGAATCAATTGCACTTAAGGCAGCAGGGTAAGCGCACTTAATTTTGTATCTAAAAAGACAGATTATTTTACTTAAATA
>JAQYWP010001005.1 GCA_029379285.1 Rhizonema sp. PD38 | reverse complement strand
GCATTTCTTCAGTCAACTCCCAACCCAAACCAACACCTTCAACCCCACCTCCTCAACTCCCAACCCAAACCAACACCCCAGACATCAACCGCGCAGCAGCCGAAAAAGCACGAGCAGAAGCTTATCAATTAGCCAAACAGAATGCACCCTACTTAACTCAAATTATTCCTAAATTTGAAGAAGCTCTAAAATATTGGCGTTTAGCAAAAGATCGCAAAAAAGAAGCCCTAACTCTCGATGAGATTGCTAAACGATACTGGCTTCGGGGTGAATATCCCAAAGCTTTGGAATATGCTTTGAAAGCGCTACCTATTTGTCAAGCTTTAGGCGATAAGGAATGTGAGGGCTCAGTCACTACTTCACTTAGCTTGATCTACGACCAAATGGGAGAATATCAAAAGGCGACTGATATCCGTCTGCAAATTCCATCACTTTTTCCTAAAAGTCTCGACTTGCCATCTATCGCTTACAGCACAGCTGCACAGATTTACAGTGACAAATTAGGTGAACCAAAGAAAGCACTTGAGTATTATAAGAAAGCTTTGGCTTTCTGGGAAGAAAAAGGAGATGTCATTGAACAAGCTAAATTACTCGAGCAGATAGCTTTATTTTACTTAACTCATGGTGAAATCAACACAAGCTTTGATTACATCAAGCAGGCTAATACTATCGATCCTGAATTTAAGAGAAATAGAAAACAAAAAGATGTGACCCAATACGATTTGATTTACGTCGGGTTAAATAGCTCAATTTGTGCCAATAAAATAGCTTCAATAAAAAAGACTCCCTATATTGAGAAATTAGAGAATTCATCGAAGCAATCAGCAACTCCAAATTCTAACGCATCTCATACCAATCTTATCGAAAACTTCAAACAAAAAGCTGAAAAATGGCGCAAGCAAGAGATTATTAGGTTTGAGGCAGAGGCTTTATCAGACCTTGCTAGTCTAGGATACTACAACATCGGAGAATATAAAAAAGCCCTTGCCGAATATCAAAAAGCACTAAAACTAAGGCAAATAATGGGCGGTAAGCCGGAAGAAGCAAAGACACTTACCGATATTGCTGATATTTTAAATAAGCAAGGTAAAAAACAAGAAGCGATTAATGCGCTCAATCAAGCCTTAGAGATTCAACGTCAGATTAAAGCTCGTCCAGATGAAGGTAATACTTTAGTGACTATTGGTCATGTTTACTCGTCTTTAGGCGCATATACTGAGAGTTTACGTACTTATGGACAAGCATTATCCCTCTGGAAAAATATTGGCGCTCGCAACAACGAAACTGATGCTCTAACGTGGATTGGTGATGTCTATCGCAAGTTGCAAGATTATCCACAAGCCCTGAATTATTATCAGCAAGCATTAGACATCTCCAAAATCACGGGAGACTGTGCAAATGAAGCCTATTTACTAGAGCGTATTAGTCGAACTTACCTCGCTACAGGAGATTATCAACAAGCAATTAGTTTTGGTAACAAGACTCTAAATTTATCTCGTAATTTAGGGGTTAATGAGCGTCAATTATTCTTTGAAGCACTGACACTTAATATCCGCGCTCAAGTTGAGATTAAACAAGGAAATTATTCTCAGGCGCTAGAAGACGCTCAAAAAGCTAGAAAAGCGGCAAGAGAATCAGGTTATAGGGAGGTAGAGGGAAGAGTGATTAGCTCAACTGCTGAAGCTTACGCAGCCCTGAAACAACCCAAAAAAGCCATCCAAACTTATACTGAACAACTTGCTCTGTATCAGGAAATAGGCTTTAGTGGTGAACAAGCCCAAAGTCTCTACAATATCGCCAAACTGCAACGCCAAAACAAGCAATTACCAGAAGCTCTCAGCGAGATATATAAAGCAATAATAATCATTGAAAACATCCGCAAAGAAGTCGTTAGTGAAGATTTAAAAACTTCATTTTTTGCCACCGTACAAGATTATTATCAACTGAAAATCGACCTTTTGATGGAACTGCATAAACAAAACCCATCCAAAGGATACAATGCCCTTGCCCTCAACACCAGCGAACGCTCCCGCGCCCGCAGTCTGCTAGAACTTCTCACTGAAGCCCATGCAGATATCCGTAAAGGGGTAGATCCAAAACTGTTAGAAGAGGAACGTAGTGTACAGCAACAAATTGACGCTAGAAGGAAAATCCGAATTGAACTCTTATCAAGTAAAACAAACCCAGAACAAGTAGATGAATTAAATAAAAAAATTGAGGAACTTTCAGAGAAATATCAGCAAGTCCTAGCTTCTATCCGCGCTAAAAGTCCGGGTTATGCAGCACTCACTCAACCCCAACCCCTCACACTCGCAGAAATTCAAGCCTCAGTTCTTGATGACAACACTATTCTTTTACAATATTCCCTTGGTAAAGAACACAGTTATCTTTGGTTAGTGACAAAAACGGGACTGAAAAGTTATGAATTACCCAAAGGTGAAGATATTGAAACTGCTGCCAAGAAGTTTTATCAAAATATAAAAGGCGGAGGGGAATTATATTCACGAGGCGGAATTACAGTTCAACCTGGAACAAATTCTGAAAATCCTGAAAAAGTTGCCAATAAATTAAGTCAAATGTTGCTAAAGCCTGTAGCGGGGGAATTAAGAAATCAGCGATTGTTGATTGTGGCTGATGGCATTTTACAATACATTCCCTTTGCAGCGTTGCCAAATCCAACACAAACAAAATTACAACCGTTGTTAGTAGAACATGAAATTGTGAATGCGCCTTCGGCATCTATAATTGCGGTGGTGAGGAATGAAACTAAAAATCGCAATGTTGCTGTGAAAAAATTAGCTGTGTTGGCAGATCCGGTATTTAGTAAAGATGATAATCGGTTAAAGCAAAGTGTATCTCACGGTGGTCAAAATAGAGGTAAAAATACTAATTCTACTGATTTAAATGCTTTAGCACTGAGGCATTCTAGCTGTAATTCAAATTTTAGCTTTCCTCGCCTGGAGGGGACGCTCACAGAAGCCAAAAATATTTTGAGTTTAGTTCCCGAATCATCACGCAAATCAGCTTTTGATTTTGCGGCGAATCGTACTACCGTAACGAATCCAGAAATGAGTCAATACCAAATTGTACACTTTGCGACTCATGGAATGTTCGATACTAACAATCCTAAGTGTTCTAGTGTAGTGCTGTCTTTGGTAGATTCAAAAGGAAATGCCGAAGATGGTTTTCTCCAACTTCAGGATATTTTCAACCTCAACCTACCAGCAGAATTAGTGGTGCTAAGTGCTTGTGAAACCGGACTTGGAGAACAAGTAAAAGGTGAAGGTTTGGTGGGATTGACAAGAGGATTTATGTATGCAGGTAGTCCACGAGTTGCTGTCAGTTTGTGGAGTGTAGACGATAAAGGAACAGCAGAATTAATGACGAAATTTTACACAAAAATGCTCAAAGATAATTTACGACCTGTAGCGGCGCTGAGAGCTGCACAATTAGAAATGTGGCGAAGTCCCAATCCTAAATATTCTCAGACTGATGTCTGGGCGGCTTTTACTTTACAAGGTGAGTGGCGATGATCTGAGGTGATACTGTGAATGGCATCAGCTTAAAT
>JAQYWP010001004.1 GCA_029379285.1 Rhizonema sp. PD38 | reverse complement strand
ATGTAGGGCGTATTACTGATACACCCATACACACATATATATTGCATTCAGTTACAAATCACTCTCATTTGCTAATAGCTGATAGCTAATAACTAAATGCTTTGACTACAAACGCGGCAGGAATGCTATTGGGTTGACAGCATCTTTGCCTGCTGGATGAACTTCAAAGTGGCAGTGTGGACCAGTGCTAAAACCAGTGCTACCCATTAAAGCAATTGTTTCACCTTGATGCACTTGTTGACCTGCATGCACCAAAATTTTGCTATTGTGACCGTAGCGAGTCATGCTGCCATCTGGATGGCGAACATCCACAACGTTACCGTAACCACCATTGTTCCAGCCTGCCTTTTCAATCACACCGTCCGCTGCTGCATAGACTGGCGTACCGGTTGAGTTAGCAACGTCAATTCCCTTATGCATTCTTCCCCAACGCATACCGAAGCCGGAGGTAAGGACACCTTTTGCTGGCCACATGTAACCTGCGAAAGTAGGAGTTTTTTCGTCAATCGGTTTGGGTAAATAGATATCCACTGCAGCTAGAGGCGGTAAACTTGGAGAAACTGTGGTTCCTCGCCACTTCCCAAGAGAATCTGTGGTATCTATACTTCTTTGAGGTGTTGCGACCCTACTATCTGGTCTACTATCAGTAGGCCATAACTCTGGATTAATTGGTTCGTTAGCTTGAACTTGAACCCTCACTGGTTGGACCCGATAGTTAGACATCGGTCGAGGAACGGCAATTGGAACAGGCTGATAATTTGGACTGGAAACTGGAATCTGTACCGATGTATCGTTAGTTTCACGACTGGTTTGGGAAACTTCAGTTAAAACTGGTGTTGTAGATGAGTTCCCAGACTGTTGAACACGGTATTTTTCCCGCAATCTGTCAATTTCTGCTTGTAAGCTATGCAAACGGGGATTTTGTTTTTGTTTTACCTTGTTTACTGTCGGAACCTGTTTTGACTGGAGCATTTCAGCCATGGCTTGTGGAACTGGGGTATCACCACCCATTCCATAATAATTGGCAGTCGATGGAGTTGTTTCCGGCTTGACAAGAGTCGTTGCGACTGAATCTACCTGAATTTGGGGCGTAGCAGCAGCTGTCGGTACGGAAACGGGAACAGCGCTACTGTTGGCTGCAACCGAGTTTGTGTTAGTCTTGGAAACCTTACCAGTATTACTGGAGCTAACAGCACTTGGAATAGCAGTGCTGGGATTTTCAACAGCAGGAATCGTCAATGTTTGACTAATATGCAGTTGATTAGGATTAGTAAGATTGTTAGCCTTGATGATCTCAGGGACTGAAGAACCGTAATTGTTAGCAATTATGGCTAGTGTATCTCCAGGCTTAACTTCATAGGCTGTTGAAGTTAACGGTACGGCAACTGCTGTTGTAGCAGGTGTGGTAGAAGGCACTTGTCCTGCCATTTGCGCGGAGGACTGACTCTGAGATTTACTCTGCTTTAACCTTGACACCAAGCTTGCTTTGCTGGTATTTGTCAAAGGTTGTGATTCTGTTGGATTTGCAACCGTGTTTGTTTGTGGTGCTTTTTCAGCCACATTGATCGGTTGCATTAGAGAAGTCGTACTTCTTGATAAATTGTTAGTCTCCCCAGACCGTAACTGGGTCAAACTCTTTCTTAAACGGTTCGATTTTTCCTGTAAGTTGTTGAGTGCAAACTCTTGCTGTGCTTTTAATTGAGCATTAACTGTACCAAAACCACCCACTGTTTGCTGTTGCGAAACTAGAGATAAGTTTTGACCACCAGTGACTTTATTAGTATTAGTACTATAGAGTGTTTGTACTGTTGGCAGCGGGTTGCTGGCTATAGTCTTTGTTATTGGGTACGAGCTTTGAATTAATATCGGTCCTGAAGTGTGTCTGGAAAGCTCTTTTGCTGCAGCTTGCCATTTAGCTCCAAGCCCTGCAACTTGCGAAATTGCTGTGGGTTCAATGATGGCAGGATTTTCAGGCACACTCACTGATGCGACATCTGGCGTTCCTAGCAACTTTGTAGGATGAAAATTCACCTCACTACTGGCTACAGATGGAATGATTGAGTTGGTGTTTTGAGCGACAGTAGGTTCCGCAGCTTGGGCTCGATCGCTTTGTCGAGTCACCAAAAGGCTGGTTGCTCCCATTGAGATTGCCAAGCCAATCATTGCGGCTTTTCTCGGCACCCGATAGTTAATCCGTGGATTAAGTGCATTTATCTGCTCTACCGGAGCATCATCGCTTGGTGTGTTTTCCTGCACAGCCTTTTTTCTCCTTTTTAATGCTCGTTTCAAAGACGACCTCCTAATGATCGCTAGCACTTAACTGACCTCGGTTTTTTAGTTTCATGCTAGTTTGTGATCTAAATCACAAATTACTATAGCTCGAGATCACAATCACCAGAGATACTTACGCAAGATTAACCTGCTTCTGGTAATTTAGACAAGTTCATAATGCTTTACAAAAAATAAATTTTTGTTTGAACTTGTCTGTTCTACTCTTCATAAGTTCAGATTTTTTTCTTTACATTTGATCCTCAGTTAGGAGCGCGTTTTCGAAGAAAAGGTTTCAAGGTGCGGGCAACTCCCCAGTTTGCCAGAGTCGTCAACCCTCCAACACTTGAAAATCGCTTCACTATCATGGCTTCTATCTACAGAGGTAAGCTCTTACTTTCCCAGATAAACCCGGAAAACACGCATCTGCCTAGTCTACTGTTATGGGTAGTAATAGCAGTAAGGCACTGGGACTTCACGGAAAACAATTGTACTCTGTTGTATATATCTTCTAGGTTTCTCCACTCAATCCGCTCTCTCAACAGGTGACTTTACGTTGATTATTCCCAAAAAACAACTACATTTTCTCATCAGTACTCTTGTAGACCAGAAAAAATTATTTTCTTAGATAAAAGCCCAAATATATTGATATGAAGTGCTTCTAGAAGTTTTGTTCCTGAATATGAGAGCTTTTCAATTTATAAAAAGTTATCATTCGGATTCTCAAGATCGCCTTACTTTATATATAAATTTCTTATAGAATTCTCCTGTGAAATCTAAGTATTTTTTCTGACAACTTATTCAAGGTTACCCTATCAGGTATATTTTTAACATAAATCTTACTGAAAAAAATTTGAGAAGGCTGCAATCCTCGAAGACTAACCTTGAACTCAGTGTTTCCGCCACTTGTGGGAGTGCCAACAGATTTATTCTGTCGGTGGGCGCTACTCCCACCCCTCCGGTATAGTGGTTTGAAGAGGGTAATTTACATAGATGCCCTAGTACACTTGGCGCGGAAATGAACTTACTCCCGAATTACGAGAAATGATTACCTAAGATAATGAACCGTATAGACAAAGGACAGCACGCCCAAGCGGAGAAGCCACCTCCTCTCCTTTGAACGAGCGGTTCACCAACGCAATACAGGAACGCACTGGCTCTCCGTTTTCTCAGGAGCACGCCTACGCTCCCTTGAACAGCACTGGCTCCCGTTGAGGCTTGGAATATGGGCGTACGTAAGCGTGCCAAGACGAAGTTTTGATTCCAAAGTAGCGGTACTAGTAACAAATTTACTTCTGTCT
>JAQYWP010001003.1 GCA_029379285.1 Rhizonema sp. PD38 | reverse complement strand
CGTTTAATATTGATAATTTATTCACTTTCTTCTGGTGGTGCAGAGCGGGTTATGTCAATTATGGCAAATTACTGGGTTGCGAAAGGGTGGGAGATTATTATATTGACTTTTAATGCTCATACAGTAACCCCATTCTACTATCTGGATTCCCGCATTATTCATATTCCTTTAGGTATAGCAGCAAATTCTCCAAACTTAATAATTGGTATATGTAATAATTTGAAACGTATCCAAACATTAAAATCTGTAATTGTAAAAAGTAAACCAGATGCTATCATTAGCTTCATGGACACAACAAATGTGATTACTTTATTGGCAACGCGAGGCTTAAACGTGCCAGTAGTAATATCAGAGCGAAACAATCCAAGCATGACTAATATCAATGAAATTTGGAAACACCTAAGACAACTGACTTATCTATTTGCTGACAAGCTTGTCGTTCAAAATAAAACGGTATTGAATTACTTTTCATCCACGTTACAATCTAGTGTCTGTATTATTCCTAACCCAGTTTTATCACCTCCTAAAGAGAAAGAGCCATTAGAAAAACTTTTCGGTGAGCGATCGCTTATTGCAATGGGACGTCTGGAACGACAGAAAGGCTTTGATATTTTGCTGCAAGCTTTTACAAAAGTGAAAGACCATCACCCTGAATGGACATTGACAATTTTTGGAGAAGGAGGATTACGCTCAGAGTTAGAATCTTTGCGAAATCAGTTAGGACTAGTTGAGCGCGTTCATTTTCCGGGAGTAGTAAAGAATTCATATCAGTTTCTCCAGCAAGGGGATCTTTTTATCATGTCTTCTCGCTTTGAGGGTTTTCCAAATGCGTTATGTGAAGCGATGGCTTGTGGGCTAGCAGTGATTTCTACAGATTGTCCCAGTGGACCAAGTGAGATTATTCGCCATGATATAGACGGTATTTTAGTGCCAAATGAAGATGTGTCAGCATTAGCTGTAGCGATGGATTGCTTAATGTCTGATAAAGAACGCCGAAAACGATTAGCTTGCCGTGCTTCAGAAATTGTGGAACGGTTTAGTGTAGAAAAGATTATGGATATGTGGAAAGTAGTTTTGAAAGAAGTCGTTGTTCAATAAATCTCAAAAAACGTATCTACTTAATTTATTTTTTTGAAAAATATATGACAATAAATCATGAAAAAGAAAATTGTATTTTTAATCCGTGATCTTAATTATGGTGGGGCTCAAAGACAATTAATTACCTTATTAAAAGGTCTTGATAAACAAAGTTTTGATCTAACTTTATTGTTCTTTTACTCGGGTGGCGTTTTGGAGAAAGATCTGAAAGATATTGGGATATCAGTAATCTGTTTGGAAAAACAGGGACGTTGGAATTTATTTGGTTTCTTCTGGCATCTCGTTCACCATCTGAAGCAAATAAGTCCAGATGTTTTACATGGATATCTTACCGAATCCAATTTACTCACTATTTTCTTAAAGCCATTTTTACCTTCAACTCGAATAATTTGGGGAGTACGTGCTTCTGACATAGATCTTGATCGTTATGGTTATGATTGTGTAGAGCGTCTGTGCTTCCAATTAGAATGCTTTTTTTCTCGCTTTACTGATCTCATTATTGCTAATTCCGATGCAGGTCAAGCATATCATCTAGCTCATGGATTTTCAGCTAACAAGATGATAGTAATTTCTAATGGTATTGACACCGAACGCTTTAAGCCTGACTTGGAACCAGGGATAAAAGTTCGAGCAGAATGGGGAATTTCAAAGGAGACGATTTTGATTGGCTTGGTGGGGCGACTAGATCCAATGAAAGACCACCCCACCTTTCTTAGGGCAGCAGCACTACTATGTGAAGAGAGACAGAATGTGCGTTTTGTCTGTATTGGTTATGGATTAGAGAGCTACACACAGGAGCTATATCAGCTAACAGATGAACTAAGTATTTCTGAAAAAGTTATCTGGGCAGGAGCGCGTGCAGATATGCCTGCGGTATACAATGCGTTAGATATCGCTTGTTCTGCTTCTGCTTATGGTGAAGGATTTGCCAACGTGATTGGAGAGGCAATGGCTTGCGGTATAGCTTGCGTAGTCACAGATGTCGGTGATTCTGCCTTGATTGTAGGTGATACAGGTGTAGTGATACCACCTAAAAATCCCCTGGCATTAAAAACTGCTATACAGAAATTGATAGAGAAAACGGGGACGAATGGTTATAGTCAAAAACATATTAGACAACGAATAATTGATCGGTTCTCAATACTCCAATTAGTACTAAAAACGCAAACTACTTTTCTCGGACTATCTTAATGGCTTTATTTTCTTATACAAAACTTGATTGTATAGTTTATTATCAATGTTTCCTGGCCTTGGCTGCCGTTCTTACTTTCTTTACATTTCTGGATAACTATTTGTATGATGCGCATATAATCTCGTATCCTCCCTTATTTTGGCTCATCCTTTTTTTTGTGGCATCTATACCTTTACTTTTTTCACTTACTTCAAGAATAAAGTATTTACCACAAGCTTTTTTAATCTGGTGCAGTGGATATATTTTCATTTCATTACTTTGGTTTTGGCTATTTTCTTCACCATCATCAGAATTTCAAGAATTAAGAAATAGAATTCTATCAGTGTTATTTATACTGATAATGACCTTAATTTTTTCTAAGAGTTATTTGGTTCTGATTTGGACTAGATATGCAATTCTTGTAGCAGGATTATTGGCCGTATTTAACAATATATATGAATTTTTTAATCCTTTGGTATTTAGTGCATTGAATGATACGGGTCGTCCAGCTGGATTTTATGTAAATCCTAACACATCTGGTTGCGCGTTAGTGCTTTCCATGATTTGTAGTGTAAGTATACTTCAGCAGAGATATCGCTTACCTTTCGTGTCAACGATTGGCATAGGAATTTTCTTAACCTTTTCGCGAGGAGCTATTCTTTGTTGGTTTGTTGCAGTAATGATTCTCATCATCACGCACGTAATTCCTCGATACCAATTATTCTATTGGGGTGTAGCACTAGGAGTAATTATTGGTTTAGCACAAATAGGGGGAAATGTATTCAATCTAGATAAATTCCAAGAAATGGGCTTATTAAATCAAAATGTACTGGAAAGACTTAGAGAAGCAGGAAATACTTCCGGAGTAGAAGATGATTCTGCTCGCTCCCGTTTTGAGGTTGTTCAATTAGCTTGGGAGATGTTTGTTGAACATCCACTTATCGGTAACGGAATTGGCTCTACTCATCAACTAAATGTAGGAGGACTCGCAACACACGATATATCTACTCATAATATGTATTTATATTTTATGACTGATCATGGAATTTTAGGCATTCTTATCTTTCCTCTATTAGTTTATGCGGTAATCCGACACACACAAGGAGAAATGAAATATATTAGTTGGGCTTTTGCTGCTTTTATTCTTCTTTGGGGTTTATTTAGCCATAACATTGTAGATCAACGCCCTATCCTCCTATCGTTTTCATTAATGGCCACCATGAATGAAAAAACTCAGCTAGATAAAAAACTCAAAAATAAATTATGAAAATTATTTATGTTATCACTGGACTGCCTACAGG